>JAJDOI010000224.1 GCA_022340245.1 Thiogranum sp. | reverse complement strand
GTCCGAGTTGGGCACGATGACATCGGCCAGGTCAAAGGTTCGTATGGTCGTCGTGCGGATGCTGATGCGCTGGACGTAGCCCTCGGTGTTCCCGACGACGATCCAGTCGCCGTTTCTCACCGGTCGCTCAACCAGCATGATAATGCCGGATACGAAGTTATTGACGATGTTCTGCAGGCCGAAGCCGACGCCGACCGACAGCGCGCCGGCGATGATGGCAAGACTGGCAAAGTTAATTCCGGCGAACGATAGCGCCACCATGACCGCAATGGCCACGCCGACATATCCGAAGGTCGTGACCAGCGCGTCCCGCGCGCTGGGTTCCATGCGCGTCTTGACCAGCCACTTCGTATTCAGTCGGCCCTTGAGCCAGCCGGTCAACGCCAGCAATACGGCGAAGGCCAGTATGGCCCAAAGCAGTTGAGTGGGGACGATGGACACGCCACCGACCTGGAAGCCCGCCGTGAGATAAAGCAGGATATCGGCGGTGAACTGCTCATCGGCGTCCCAGACGCGCAGCACCAGCAGGGCAGCACTGATCCAAAGCGCAAGGTTGACGACCAGCCGCAGCCAACCCAGGCCGGGCACGTACTCCTCGCCCTTGAGTCCGATGGACCGACGCACTGCTTTTTGCCAGCGATAGCGCCCCTCATCGAGGCCATCGAACAGGTCCGAGAAAAACTGACTCACCACCAGTGCGAGACCGAGCAACAGCAGGGTGTAGCTGATGCCAACGATCACCAGCACGCCGAGGTTGATATAGCCGATCGTGCCAGCGACCCCGCCGCCGAACAGCCCCAGGCTGATCAGCAGCAGGACCGCCCACTTATCCCGCCAGCCCTCGAGCCGGCGCAGCAGCCAGACGACCCAGATGACATTCAGAATGAAGACCCAGCCGAGAATTTGTCGGGTCAGTGCGAACATGGTTTCATCAAGCAAGCCGTCCGCGTGGAGTTCCAGCATAAGCCACCTGAACAGCACGATCAGGGCGAGTACGCGGCTGCGCCGGCTGAGCGGAATCGCAACGGCTTCCGGCAACGGTAGATAATGGGTCGCGGGTGGGCAGGGGTTGAGCAGGGTCCTGATACCGGCTGCGATCGCAAAGTATGCCAGCAGGCCGTACATCAGGGCGAGGACAAACGGCAGATTACCGCCCGCGCGCGGGATGAGTGTCACATAAGCGGTGACCCCCCCAAGGGCAAGCAGGATGGGCGCATAGCTGGCGCCACAGGCCATGACCGCCTGTACGAGGCCGGCGGAGACTTCCTCTTCCCTGACCTTCATGCGGGACGCCCGGACCCGAAGTCGGCGCGGCACGATGCGGCCGAGGATGAAGCCCAGCAGACCGACGGCCGCGGCACCGGCCAGATGAATCGGGCGGATCGCATCCCAACCCGTGGATGTCACAGCCAGCTGCCTGGTAAAGTCCAACCAGCGTTTCCGCGCATCCAGATTTGCCTGCAACACACTGACCAGGGTCGGACCACGGCTCAGCAGTTGCCGGGTCTGCAGGCTGCGCAAGTAATCGTCTACCTTTGAGTCCAGATCGTTACTGCTCAGCAGCATCAGTCTGCAGGTGGCGATACGTCCTTCCAGGCTCGCTTTCCTGCTTTGCAGATCCTGCAGTTGCCGGGCGATGGCGGGAGAAACCGGCGCTTCCGGTTGTTCTGCGGGTTGGGTCTCTTCTGCCGTTTTCGCCTGCGTGTCTTTGGGGTTTTCGGGTTGTAGGATGGCGAGTTGACTGTTCAGCGAATCGATCTCTGGTTCCGCCTGTTGTACGCAGCCCTGCGCACTGGAACGCACCGTGGCGATTTCAATCTTGAGCGCTTTCAGTTCCTGCGCTGTCGCTGTCCGGGCGGTAGCGAACTGTTTTTCGAGCCGTTCGAGTGTGGCCTGCGCCTGTCGCAGAGTGTCAGGTTTCAGTGCCTCCGCTGCCTGTGCAGGAACCAGCAGCCCAAACAGCAGCAGCAAGACCGAGACCTGGAAGCACCCAAAGCGGGAGAGGAAAAGGGTACTCGCTTTGCAGATCACCATGTTTCAATCCCAGGGCTCGAAGCACAAAGCATAAGCATAAAACATCCTGGCCTGCCTACCAAATAACCGAAGCTGAATGACGTTCTCGCAGCAACTCCGGACACACATCACAACGCAAACCGGCGACCCGAAGGCCTCCTTGTAAGGGTAATGCGAGAAAGATCTCGTTTTCAGTACTTCGTGTACTGATCTGTGTTGTGCATTTGACCTCTTGTTTCGTCCGTTTCCTTTTGATGGCGCGCGTCTGATTCCTGCCGCCGTTCCCACTCGGCGTCATCACGAGCTTCTTTCGCCAGACGACCGTCTGAAACCGATATCACCAAATGTTAAACGACCGGAAAGGGTCCGTTCACGCGATTCTGAGTGCAGGTGCCCTGGGAGCGCGGCTTGGGACGCACTTTTTATCGTGTGAGGAATGACTGAAACTGGCCGGTAGTCCCTGATCGGGAACCCCGCATCAGCGGGGCGAGCTGCTATGTCGGAACCGCATTAACTGCTGTTACCACCGCGAGTTTCGAGTCGCTGCGGGCGACGTATGTCAGGTTCCCTGTATCCGGAATCCCAGTTCGGCCAGTCCTGCCGTGACCTCGGGGTCATGCAGCAACGCCGCGAAGCGCTGCACCGCGGGGCGTTCCCAGCGCGCTTCCGGGATGGCGAAGTCGTAGTGCTCCTCCTGCAGTGGCAGGAACTCCAGATCGTACAGGCGCGCGACGGTATCGATGGCGATGCCCCAGTCGGCACGGCCCTGGGCCACAGCGGTCGCCACGGCATTGTGCGACTTGGTCTGCACGGCGTAACCGGGCGGCTGGACGCCACCCAGCAGTTCGTCGATCAGCACGCGTGTGCCGCTACCGGCGTTGCGGTTGACCATAATGCAAAGCGGGTCGGCCAGTGCCGCCGCCGCGGCCTGCTGCGGGGTAGTGGCACCGCTGAAGCGGGCATCGCCGCGCCGGAACACGAAGCCCTGCAAGCGCCGGTAGCCGGGCAGCAAGCGCATGGCCTCGCTCAGATACGGCCGGTTGTATTCGCCGCTCGTCGGGTCCATCAAGTGGATGCCGGCAATGTCGCATTCGCCACGCCGCACCGCCGCCAGCCCGCCCTGGCTGCCTACATGCATGGACTTGGTGGTGAGGCCATCGCGCTGCAGGCACCGCAGCAGGTAGTCGAGGCCGACGCAATGCGAGCCGATGGTGACCAGGTCGGCCGGCGCCAGGCGTCGGGATAGCAGCTGCACGGTCACTGGTGTGCCAGCAGCCAAGCGCTCGGTCTGCGCTTCAATGCGGATGAAACCGTCGGCATTGCTGAAGGCGGTCACTGCGCCGGAGTTCTTGCCCATCGGATAGGCGGCGAAACCACGCTCTGTACGCAGGAGACCAACCATCAGGAACTCGGTGCGGCCGCGTTCGGAACTCACCCGCATTGGCAGCTCGGCCTGTACCTGCTCGTGGGTCTCCTCCGGCATCCCGGCCAGCAGGCGCAGCATCGGCGCAACGAACTGGTGGAACGTAAAGATTGCCGAGGTGGGGAAGCCGGGCAGGATGACCACAGGCTTGCGGTCGGTCACCGCGAGGCACAGCGGCTTGCCCGGTTTGATGGCAACCCCATGCACCACGACCCCGGGGTCGGACAGACCACCGACCACCTCATAGGACAGATCGCCCGCACCCTTGGATGTGCCCCCCGAGAGGATGACGGCGTCGCTTTCCAGGCCCTTGGCCAGGATGTCGCGCTGCGCCTCCCAGACGTCCGGTACCGCACCCAGGCGCACGGCCTCGCAGCCGAGTTCCTCGACCGCGGCAGCCACGATGGCACCGTTGGAGTCGTACACCCCGCCAGTCCTGGGCGGGTCGCCCGGCTGCACCAGCTCGTCGCCCGTGGAGATCACTGCCACCCGGGGGCGGCGGTACACGGGAACGTCGGCCAGGCTTACTGCAGCCAGCAGGCCGATCTCGCGCGAGGTCAGGAGCTGGCCGGCGCGCAGTACGGTCTCGCCCCGGCCGATGTCAGTGCCGGCGAAGGTGATGAAGCTGCCGGCCGGTACGGCCTTGCTGACTTGTACCGCCTGAAGGCCCTCCTGTTCGACCAGTTCGGTGTTTTCCACCAGCACCACGGCATCGGCGCCACGCGGCACCATACCGCCCGTGGCGATCACCGTGGCGTGACCTTCGGTCACCGTCACCGCTGGTGCATGTCCCGGGGTGAGCACTTCGTCGGTGAGCTGCAACAGGCGCGGTGCATCTTCGCGGGCACCGACCGTATCCTGCGCGCGCAGCGCGAAGCCGTCGACATTGGCACGGTCGAATCCCGGCACGTCCACCGGTGATTCGATGTTTTCCGCCACGACCCGGCCAAGGGCCTGTGCCAGCGGGACGCGCTCG
>JAJDOI010000089.1 GCA_022340245.1 Thiogranum sp. | reverse complement strand
CACTGCTGCCGCGAATCTCGATGTGGCACTGCAGATGTTGATTTCACGACTCGCTGCAACGTCGTAACGGTTGGGCTAAAACGGTATTGAACCTGTCTGTGGCGAATTCTTAATCACGCATCGATCAGCAGCCGGAACAGCCTGCGAGAGACACAGAAAAACGCGGCATCACTCCGTAATGCCCTGATGGGTGACATAGAAAAACGACGGTATCAGCTGCCCAATAAAAGGGGCCATACAACCGAAACTCAGGCCGCCTCCGGGTGCCTCACAGTTCTCAATAAACGCCCTCCACTCACAGCTAAATCAGCCCATTGCGGGTGATCTGGAAGAAATTTGTTGGGAATCAAAAATCAGGAAATGCCCTCATTATCACACACATAAAAAAACAAGGGGCGTGTCTACGAACCGGGCGGTCGGAGGTTCGATACCTCTTTCCAGGGCATCCGGGGACCTCCCCAAATGCCGTATTGTGTAACCTATGTGCCCGGAATACTTTGTAACCTATGTCCCGGGAAGCTCACAGTTCTTCTGTACCGGGCAATTTTTCATTCGCTGTGCCACGCGCTCATGCAGGGCCAGGAGGCCGGGAACCCCCGGGTTCGAGTTGCGCTATCAGCTGTTTCCAACCAGTGCAATCCAGAACGGGAAGATTCCATCCATTTTGATCCTCTGAACCAGTTTCAGACTCTGCATATCGATAACATCGACTTCATTGTCAATGGTTGATGTCACATATGCCCAGCGACCATCAGGACTTAGTCGCACACCATGCGGTCCCGCACCGACTTTTATCTGCTTGATAACACCCAATGCATTACGGTCGATCACGTCGACAGTAGCTGAACCGATACTGGTCGTCACAATGACCGAATCACCGACCCCGTCGATTCCGCCGTGAAAAAGGCCTACAGGAATCGACTCTAAAACACGGCGGGAAGCGAGGTCCAGTAAAGCGACATCGCCATGTTGGGTTGCACTTGCATGACTGCGAATCCATATCCAGTGACCGTTGTTGCTCAAATCAAGATTGTGCGGACCATCCAACCCGGGAATATCGATATCCGCGATCTTCTTGAATGACGACATGTCCACGACAGCAAGCTTGTTGGCGCCCTGAACTGTTACGTAGGCGAGCTTCCCATCAGGTGAAAACACGATATTGTGAGGGCTCTTGCCGACCGGTATCGTTTTGGTGATTTTGATGGTCTTCAGATCGATGACTTTCACTGAATCACCGGCAGTATCCGCCGCCAAAGCCAGTTGACCATCGGGATCTATTTTTACACCTTGTACGAGCTCACCGATCTTGAGGGTGCCGAGTTTTCTCCCGGTCTGTGCGTCCGCCACGTAGACCTGTCCGGTACCGAAGCCGCTAATGACAAGGAGTTTTCCCGCTGGTCCGACCGCAACGTAGTGGGCTTGGGGAAAACCCTCCCATACTGTTCTTTGTGGCAGCACCTCGATCGCGCCGGAAGCCTGAAGTGCGACATATACGGGTTCCGGAAAATATTGTTTTATGGGCTCCTGCTGTAACGTAGCGGCGCACAGGGTTGTGGCGGCCAGCACAGAATAAACCGTGGCCAGGAAAGTGATGTAGTTGATGCCCGTCCTTCTCATCGCCATGTCTCCTGTTTGCGAAGCGCATTGATACAGAGACTAGCTGCAGTATGCCGGGTGTCAACCATCGGGCAGCGACCTCAAACGATGGCATCTATATGGGAGGCGGCGTGTGGCTCGTTACTATAGAAATAATTTGGGATGGCTGTAGTTATCGATACTCATTGGGTTCTGTTGGCAATTGAGAATTCGTCATATACGGGGACCGCTGTCATTCCATCAATGCGGCCTTGAAGCGTCGTGCGGAATAGTCGAGAAAGCGTTCCAGGTCTCCGCGTACCTTGTCGGACAGGGTTACCAGGCGCACACGCCGGTCGTGTGTGCCGGGGTGCTCCAGCAGGAAGCCGCCATCGATGGCGCTTTGCACATATTTTACGGCTGTGCGCGGGCAGACGTTGGGCATCAGCGCGTAGAGGTCGGTCTTGCGCAGCGCTTCCTTGCGCCGCAGCCACATCTGGGTGAACAGGTCGCAATAGTCCAGGTGGCTCAGGCCGGCCGCCTGGAAGGTCTGCGCCCAGTGGGTATCGATGTCCATAATGGCCTCGGCGATGGCGCTGCGCTGTCTAGCGGTAATTCGACTCATCGTGGTTGTCCGGCTCCGTGCAAGTGCCCGTTTGGAGTGCGAAGCCGCACCAAAGCGGTTCCAAAATCGTAATATTGTCCGCACCCCGCTTCGGACTATATGCAGAAATACATGCAATAATCCATAAATGACGATTTTGGCATGTCCGTTGCTAACAGTATCGCCATGATACCGGATAATCCCAGTCACGCCGAGGAATGTTGGCCATGAAGCTGCTGTTGTGCAAGACCCTCTGGGGTCACACCGGGTCGCTGGAGCAGGCGGCGCAACTTGCCGTGGACGCGGGGTTCGGCGGCATCGAGGCGCCGGTGCCGATCGACGCGCCGGGCGTGGAGCATTTCGCGCAAGTGCTGCAGACGCACGGACTGGTCTGGATCCAGGAAATATGTACCGCGGGCAGTTACGTGCCGCGCCGGCATGCGACCATCAGCGAGCACCTGCGGGATTTCGAATCCCAGTTGCACCGCGGTCTGGATATCAGTGCACGTTTCGCCAACATCATGGGCGGTTGTGATGCCTGGGAGATCGATGACAGCGTACGGTTCTTCTCCGAGGCGCAGAATATCGCCGAGCGCATCGGCGTGACCTGCAGTTTCGAAACGCACCGCGGGCGCAGTTTCTTCACACCCTGGAACACCGTGAAGATCCTCGATCGCCTGCCGGGGCTCAAGGTGACCTGCGACTTCAGTCACTGGACCGTGGTTTGCGAACGCCTTATGGACAGTGAGTGGGAGGCCACCGTGCGCGTTGCCCAGCAGGCACATCACATCCACGGCCGGGTCGGCTACGATCAGGGTCCTCAGGTACCGCACCCGGGTGCCCCGGAGTATGCCGCGGCGCTCGCGTCGCACCAGCGCTGCTGGGAAGCAGTCTGGGATTCGCAGAACGGACGCGGCTACACGCAGGTCACCATGACCCCGGAGTTCGGCCCGGACGGTTATCTGCACACGCTGCCGTTCACAGGCGCACCGATCGCGGACCTGTGGGACCTGAACTGCTGGATCGGAGCAACCGAGCGCCGACACTTCGAACGCTTTTCGACCGCGTCGCCCTCGGCGAGCGTGGCATAGGGGAGGGGCGGCAGCATGTCACCGCCAAGCCGATACCTGAGAGATCCCGCCGGCATCCGGGCGAACGTGCTGGCGCTGGGCTATATCACGGTCACTTATTTCGGCGGTTGGTGGCTGATGGCCCAGCCGCACTGGAAGGTCAACCTCGCAGGTGTGCTCGCCTGCGCGCACGGTATGATCATCGCGGCGTATCTGATCCACGATTGCGCGCACAACGGGCTGTTCGAGCGCGCGGAACACAATGCGTACCTTGGCAAGACGCTCAACTGGATAACCGGGGCCTGCTACGGTACTTACGAGGATCTGCGCCTTAAACACATGCGCCACCACGTCGACCCGGATCGGGGTGCTCATCGGTCCGTCGGGTTGCGGCAAGTCCATGCTGTCGCGCATGGTCGCCGGGCTGGAGCGCCGTAGCGGCGGTGAGATCCGCCTGAATGGACGGCTCATCGATGGTCCCGGCCGCGGCATGGTGTTTCAGAGCAATACCTCGTTCCCGTGACTCACCGTGCGCGAGAACGTGGCCTACCGTGTGAAGATCAACGGTGACAGCCTGATGCTCCAGGAGGGCGTAGTCGAACACTACCTGGAACGGGTGAAGCTCGAACATGTCTCCGATGCCTACCCGCACCAGCTGTCCGGTGGCATGCGCCAGTGCGTGGCGATCGCGCGTACGCTCGCCAACAGTCCGGAGCTGCTGCTCATGGATGAGCCGTTCGGCGCGCTGGATCCGGAAACCCGCTGGCAGATGCAGGAACTGCTGCTGGAGGTGGTGCACAAGGAGCGGATGAGCGTGCTCACGGTGACACACGATATCGAAGAGGCGCTATATCTGGGCGAAGACATCTTTTTTCTTTCCAGTCATCCGGGGCGCCTGGAAGCCGAGATTCATCCGCAATTCAAGCAGGAACTCGCAGGGCAGGATCGCGATGCGATGCTGGCGCACCCCGAATACA
>JAJDOI010000088.1 GCA_022340245.1 Thiogranum sp. | reverse complement strand
CAGCGAAAGCCCCGTGTGCATGGTGGCCATATTGCCCAGTTTAACGAACGCAACCAGCACACCCAGCATAAATACATCCAGCATGCCCCAGGGTTCCAGGTGGCTGATCCAGGACAGGGCGATGCGCGCCAGCGGCAGCGGTAACCTGAAGCGGGCCGCGAGCAACACATACAGGCTGCTGATAATCAACAGCGCCGGGGCGACGATACTGGTCATAAACACTGCCACCGCCAGTTCGCCCATGCCCGCATTGTACAGTGCCCGCGACGCGCCGAGGATAGTTGTGGCTTCCTGGCGGCCCTGGATTTCAAGCGTCAGGAAGGTAAAGCTGTTGGACAGCAGCAGCAGAATGAAGGCGGTGGTATACAGGGCGATCGGCCGGTTCAGCCCGCCTGCGGGATACCTCAGCAGTTTTGCACCGCAGACCCGGCAGCTGGCCGATTGCCCCGGCCGCAAGGCAGGCAGCTCCTGCAGGGCGTCACATTCGTGACAGGCGGTCAGTTCGCCGCGCGAGACGCTGGCTGGGTGTGGCAGGCTCATGCACGGGATTATCCACGCCTGCGGGAGCTTTGCCAATATCGGTACGATATAGGCACAGCCCGGCGCTGCAGGTATAGTCGTTTCCTGAACAGGTTGCTTCCGGGGTTGTGATGACAATAAAACTGCTTGGGCCGGCTGGCCTGCTTTCTCTGTTGCTGGCGTTGGCGACACCGGCTACCGCCGCCAACCTCAACGTGGTCCACAGCGGCAACTGGCCTCCGTACGCGGATGCCGGCCTGCCCGGCCAGGGCCTGGCGGTAGAGATCGTCACCACCGCATTGCAACGCGCCGGTTACACCACCTATATGCGCATCGACTCACTGGACAGAATCCTGGAAGGGGGTGCCCTGGGCGTCTATGACGTGTTTGCCACGCCCTGGTACAGCGACGCCCGCAACAAGTACCTGGATTACAGCGAACCCTATCTGCAGTCCTATATCCGCTTCATTAAGAAGAAGAGCAAGGACTTCCACTACGAATCCCTCGGCGACCTCAATGGTGTCATGGTAGGCACCGTCCGGGACTATGCCTATGATCAAGCTTTCAACGATTCACGCAGCATTATAAAGATTCCGGAAGCCAACCTGGTTCAGAATCTGCTCAAGCTGACCCAGGGTCGCATCGACCTCACACTCGACGACGAACTGGTGTTGAAGTATGAAATCAACCGCTATATGCCGCACAGCATGAGCGACCTGGAGATGCTCCCCAAGCCCCTGGCGGTGCGCGGTATTCACATCGGCGTAAGCCGGGAAAACCCCGACCATGCCAAGATCGTTGCCGCTTTTAACAAGGCAATCAAGGACATGAAAAAAGACGGCAGTTTCGACGCCATTGTCGCCAAGCACGATATCTATATCAGCAAACCGGCCTACTAGAGGTGCACATCACACCCTGACCTGACGCGCGAGGCGACAACACAAAACCGACGGCTATAGCTAGATGTACATCGCCACCACGGCCTTCAGCGTGGCATTCTCGATGACCGGCATTGCCAGCATGTTGTTCAGGCCCGCGAGGCTCGCGGAACGCCCTGCCACAGATTTGTCGGTGGTGAGATCCTCACACACCGCGGGCACACCGGTCAGCCAGACGCGTCCAATAGCACCCTCACCCTTGGCTATCGAAGAGCTGCAATAGCCCATTTCGAGATTGGGGTCCTGGTCGCAGTGCCCGGAGTCAAAAACCAGGCCCCCGCCACCGGCCGGCACCCAGATTTCGAAGCGGCGGGCAATCGGTGTCTCCCGCGCTGACAGGAAGGTCACGGCATAGGCCTGATCCAGGCCGCGCAGACAGGGGATACCGAGGCCGGTGGTCATACCGGCCTCCTCGGCATTGCGCGATCGCAGGAATGACGGCGCGTGGCCGAGATCGTCGATGATCATCGGCATGCCCGTCTCCCACACGCCACCCGGCAGACCGCGGCCGCGCGCCATTGCCACATCGCGGGAAATCCCTTCAAAGCTTTCCAGCGTACCGAAGTAACCGTCGATCAGCCGCATTTCGCCACGCCTGGACGGATCCTGACCCCAGACCTCGATCGCACCGGCGTGTTCCTCGTCGTCACCGCACAGGAACACCACCACGGCCAGCAGAAAATTACCGGCGAAAACCGGTATGGCAACGCCCGCTGTCAGACCCACCTGCCGGGCCGCATCGACACGCCGGAAGTAGGAGTCGTCAAACTGCGTCAGCACCGTGGGTCTGCCATTTGCCCAGGCACGCCCCGGCAGACCGTCGTTGTAGGAAAAACGTTTCAGTTCGCTGACTTCGCGGAACGCCTTGTAGGGCCCGTACAGGCCATCGCCAAGCTCCAGACGGGTCCTGTCCCGGCCAGGCACCCACACTTCAATCACCTTCACAAACGTTTTCATAGAGTAGTCTATAGTAATGGCTCATACGACAGTCACCAAACTGAAATAGCGGGTTGGTAACTTCAGTCACGTCAAACAGGGAACAGCAGGAGGCAACATTCATGGCCAGTGTCATCGAAGCGATCATCAGCGAAGCGGTATTATCCGATGAGGACGTGCGAAAAATAGATGCCTACTGGCGCGCCTGCAATTATCTCGCCGCCGGGATGATCTATCTGCAGGACAACCCGCTGCTCAGGCAGCCGCTGCGGCCCGAACACGTCAAAAACCGTCTGCTGGGGCACTGGGGCTCAAGTCCCGGCCTGGCGTTCATGTACGTGCACATGAATCGCCTGATCAACAAGTACGACCTCAACGCAATTTTCCTCGCCGGTCCGGGCCATGGTGCACCGGGCGTACTGGCACCGGTGTATCTCGAAGGCACCTACTCGGAAATCTATCCGAACAAGAGCGAAGACGAACTGGGACTGAAGCACTTCTTCAAACAGTTTTCCTTCCCGGGCGGCATTGGCAGCCACTGCACGCCGGAAACGCCCGGTTCCATCCATGAGGGCGGTGAGCTGGGCTACAGCATTTCGCACGCTTTTGGGGCGGCATTCGACAACCCGGACCTGCTGGTCACCGTCGCTGTTGGCGATGGCGAAGCCGAAACCGGTCCGCTTGCCACGGCCTGGCATTCGAATAAATTCCTCAACCCGATCCGCGACGGCGCCGTATTGCCGATCCTGCATCTGAACGGCTACAAGATCAACAACCCGACACTATTGGCGCGCATCTCCCATGAGGAACTCGACAGCCTGTTGCGCGGCTATGGCTGGACCCCCTGCTTCGTCGAGGGCGACGACCCGTCGCTGATGCACCGGCAGATGGCGGCGGCCATGGAGCAATGCGTCCTGGACATCCGCAATATCCAGGAGGAAGCCCGCAGCAGCGGCACTGCGAAACGCGCCCGGTGGCCCATGATCGTGCTGCGCAGCCCCAAAGGCTGGACCGGTCCGAAAGCGGTCGACGACCACAAGGTCGAGGGTTTCTGGCGCGCGCACCAGGTGCCACTTTCCGGCATTCACGAAAATCCCGCCCACCTCGCCCAGCTTGAAAACTGGCTGCGCGGATACCACCCGGAAGCGTTGTTCGACGACCAGGGCAGACTGATTCCCGAACTCAAGGCACTGGCCCCTCGCGGCAACCGCCGCATGAGCGCCAACCTGCACGCCAACGGCGGCCTGTTGCGAAAGAACCTGCGCATGCCGGATTTCCGCGCCTACGGCCTGGCGGTTTCGGCCCCCGGCCAGATCAGGGTCGAGAATACCCGGCCGCTCGGCGTGTTTCTGCGCGACATCATGCAGAAGAACATGAACAACTTTCGCGTTTTCGGTCCCGACGAGACCACTTCCAACAAACTGGACGCCCTCTACCAGGTCACCAAGAAGACCTGGCTCGCCGACTATTTGCCGGAAGACCTCGATGGCAGCGAACTTGGCCCTGACGGGCGGGTCATGGAAATGCTCTCCGAACACACCCTGGAAGGCTGGTACGAGGGCTACGTGCTGACCGGCCGCCACGGTTTCTTTTCCACCTATGAAGCCTTCGTGCACGTTATCGATTCCATGTACAACCAGCACGCCAAGTGGCTGGCCATCAGCGAGGAGATTCCCTGGCGTGCGCCGGTGCCCTCCATCAACCTGCTGATCACCTCGACCGTCTGGCGCCAGGACCACAACGGTTTCACCCACCAGGACCCGGGATTCCTCGACGTGGTGGTCAACAAAAAACCGCAGGTGACGCGCATCTACCTGCCGCCGGACGTCAATACGCTGTTATCCGTGTCCGATCACTGCCTGCGCAGCCACAACGATATCAACGTAATTGTCGCCGACAAGCAGATGCACCTGCAGTTTCTGGACATGGATGCCGCCATCAAGCACTGCACCAAGGGTGTGGGCATCTGGGAATGGGCGAGCAACGACGAGGGATGCGAACCGGACGTGGTCATGGTCGGCTGCGGCGACATCCCCACCCAGGAAGCCCTGGCCGCAACCGCAATTCTGCGCGAGCACTTTCCCGAGTTGAAGATCCGCTTCATCAACGTGGTCGACCTGTTTACCATGCAGTCGAACAACGAGCACCCGCATGGTTTGTCAGATCGTGATTTCGACAGCCTGTTTACTGTCGACAAGCCGATCATTTTCAATTTCCACGGCTATCCGTGGCTGATCCATCGCCTGGCCTACCGGCGCACCAACAGCAAGCATCTGCATGTGCGCGGATACAAGGAAAAGGGCAATATCAACACGCCCCTGGAGCTCGCCATCAACAATGAGATCGACCGCTTCAGCCTGGCCATCGACGTGATCGACCGTGTACCACGGTTGCAGGTGACGGGCGCCCACGTCAAGCAGAAAATGCGCGACCGGCAGATTGAGTGCCGGAACTATGCGCACGAGTACGGCGTGGATGTCCCCGAGATAGGAAACTGGCGCTGGCCTTACTGAACGCAGCAGGCAACGGCGCTGCCGGCGATCCGGAACGACTACCAGAAACCTGTTGTCTGCTGTTTCAACAGACTGACGATGTCCTGATGTTTGGCCCTGCCGGCGAGGTCGATGGCCTGCTCGCGGCGCTGATTGCGCAGCGCCGGGTTGGCATGGTATTCGAGCAGTGCTTCCACCACGGAACGGTAGCCGTTGGCCGCCGCGAGCATCAAGGCAGTGTTGCCCTCGGTGTTCTTTTCGTCGGCCTCGGCGCCGGCGGTCAACAGTCGCCTGACCACTTGCGGATGCCCGCGCATGGCGCCCAGCATCAATGGCCGGTTGTCCCCCGCGGCTTTGGCGTTGACATCCGCCCCGTGCGCGAGCAGCAGGCCGGCAATTTCATCGGAGCCGTTCAGCGCCGCGCGATGCAGGGCTGTGTAGCCGTCTTTATCCGCCTGCCGGGCAAGCCTGTCCCCCGCGGAAGTCGCGACAAACAGCCTGACCAGCCCGGTATTACCCCGGTCGGCAGCGTACCACAGGGGTGTTCGCCCGTTGCTGTCGCCACAGTCCAGGCATGCCCCCTGCGCCAGTAACAGCTTTGCCGCCGCCATATCCCCGCTTTTGGCTATCGCTATCAGGGGCCCTGGCCCTTCGCCGCTGCCGGCATCGGGCTCGGCGCCGCGGGCGAGTAACAGCTGGACCACATCCGTGTGTCCTGCGCTGATCGCCGCGTCGAGCGCGGACAGGCCCTCGGCGCCCGGCGTATCCTTCGCACCGGCCAGCAACAACTGCTGCACGACCCGTCTATGACCTGACCTGGCGGCAAGCAACAGTGGCGACTCGCCGTCCTTGCTGCTGGTGTTGACAGCGGCGCCGGCAGCAACCAGATCCTGCACGATGGCTTCGTGACCATTCCAGGCCGCCCGCGCCAGCGCCGTAAATCCCTCCTGGTCGCGGGTCTCTATGTCTGCGCCCTGTGACAACAGCGTTTTGACGACATCGCGCTGTCCGCGCCAGGCCGCCTCCACGATCAGCGGCACGGCGCCGGCGTTGCGCGCCAGGGCAAGTTCGCGCAGGTGTTGCGCCGAATTGCGCTGCGACGCCGGCTGCCGGACGCTAAGCGTGCCACCGGTGCGACGCAGCTGCTGGGCGATCGGTGCATAACCGTAGCGCTCGGCCATGTCCAGCGCAGTGAGACCCTTGCGGTCCGCCTGGTTGGGCGCAGCACTCTCGCCTAACAATACACTGACCGTTTTCAGATCGTTCGCGCGCGTCGCCGGCATCAGCGGTGTATTGCCGCTGCGGTCCGTCACCTCGATGGCAGCGCCCGCACGCAGTAGACGCCGCACCACCTCAGCCTGTCCGGCCGCCGCCGCTTTCACCAGAGCGCTATCACCGTAGCGGTCCTTCGCCCCGACATTGGCGCCCGACTTCAGCAGCAACTCGACAGTCCCGCTGTGCCCATGTTCGGCG
>JAJDOI010000197.1 GCA_022340245.1 Thiogranum sp. | reverse complement strand
ACGGGCTACGAACCAGGCGGTCGGGAGTTCGAATCTCTCCGGGCGCGCCATAGTTCTCAAAGGCTTACATCTCGGTGTGGGCCTTTCGCGTTTCTGGCGTAGAGAAATCGTAGAGTTGGGTTCTACGCTTTCCGACGGCTGTTCAATCCGTGAGCCCGCATCCGCTAAATGCTCCGGCGCGAGATGGGCATACCGCAACACCATCTCATACGACTCCCATCCACCGAGTTCCATCAACTGTTGCAGGCTGGTGCCATGCATGACATGCCAGCTCGCCCAGGTGTGCCGCAGATCATGAAAGCGAAAATCTTTTATATCCACTTTCTGCAACCTGCGTTTTCAGATGGACCGCGATAAAAATACACGGAGGCTTTCAGAGACTATCTGGATAGGGAGGGTGTGAAACCTGTCCGATGCCGGGTGCGGGCACCCAACTGTAATGCATTCGCAGTACGGATTGTGGGTTCAATAAGGAACGAGTGCTTGGATCGCACGATCCTTTTCGGCGAGGATTCTCTTCGCCGGGCACTCAGAGGATATGTCGCACATTATCACACCGAACGTAATCATCAGGGTGTGGATAACCGATTGCTAGAGCCACTTGCTATGGTCAGTTCAACCAATGAGCCAGTTCGTTGCCGCGAACGGCTTGGTGGTATGCTCAATTACTACTCTCGTCAAGCGGCCTGAAAGTGGGGATTCTGGTTTTTGCACCATACGGGTGGTCTCTGTGAATCAGCAGACAATGATCGATTTGTATTACAATATCAGTAAACAACAATCGCTTGGCGATAACTGACGCCACAACAAGTTGCGGTGTCGATACAGTGAAACTCTGGAGCCCCTTACATGAGAAAATGCACCCATCGAACCGCCGCGCTTGCCTGCGCGCTTGGTAGCTTGCTGACCGGCTGCGCAGTCGTAGGTCCCGCCGCTGTATACAACGGACGGCTTGCCTACAATGAAGCCATCATAAATACAGATAACCAGCAGATGCTTCTGCTCGTCGTACGTAACCGTTACGGTGAACGAAGTAATCTGCTGGCGGTAGCGAGCGTCACTGCCAACGTCAGGGTGGCTGCCAATGCCGGCATTGAGGCGGGCGTTGGCGACAGTGACAACTATGCCGGCAACCTGGTGCCTTTTAGCGCTGGAGTCATTTACGAGGAGAATCCCACCATTTCCTACACCCCTGTTGGCGGGGAAAAATATGCCCGTCAACTGATGGCTCCGACATCTATAACCTCACTGGCGGAGTTCTCGCGAAACCTCGCTGACCCGGCTCCTGTGTTTTATGCGCTCGTATCGGGCGTAAACGGCATCTACAACCCCGATTTCCTGCCTCAGTCAGGCGTGCCCGACGAACGATTCATCCAAATTGTTACAAATATAACAGAGCTTGCCCGTGCTCATCGGTTGCACTGGGTTCGGGATTCAGGGCGGGACCAGCACTTTTCGATCATTATTGATCACTATTGGCCAGACTATACCGACAAGGTTAACAATCTGTTGACCCTGCTGGGGATATCCGCCCCGAAGCATCGTCCATCAAGAATCACGCTGCCAATATCCCTGGCATTGGACGGAAAGGACTCCGGCGGGATCGGCATTTCCACGCGGTCACTCTTCGAGCTGCTTGAAATTCTCTCAAGCGCCGTGGAACTTCCGGAACAGGACCGTGCCGGCGGCGCCGCCGTGAGTTACCCGTCACCGGGAATGCTGGCGAAGCAATTGCGGGTACACTACGCCAAAACCAAACCCAGCCATGCATCGGTGGCCGTCAAGTATCGTGGCGGTTGGTTCTATATTGATGAAAAAGATCAGGCTACCAAGCAGTTTTTCAGGATCTTAACCACGCTGCTGGCTGTCAACATCGCGGAGAGCACTGAGGGAGCGTCCGCTGCGCCCGTTCTGACCGTCCCCGTAAGCCGTTAAGCAGAATACCGTGGATGTTTCGAATCTGGTCGTTTGAGAGTTGAGTGCATTTAGTCAAACAGCTCAGGGTCGATCACCGAATGGTGATTCTGAAGTATCCGCCACTTCATCTGCGTCGCAAACGAACATCACTATACCGTAGCCGACGGCAACCACCAGAGGGATGGAGCCTGCGAATTAATAGTACCACCGGGAACCGCGCAACTGCTCCAGCAACTCGGGCAAGGCGCCTCGGCGTTGCTTCTGCTCGCTGACCCGGCGCCGTACGAAATCCAGCAGGCAGGCCTTGAGGGTCTGGTGGGTTTCCCATAATCCTCCGTCGTCCACCTTTTCAATACCGATCCATACTTTGGGTTCGGCGCCGTCTGACGGGTGCGTCACCCCGGTTCACTGTGGCTCGGACATCCTGCGCCTAGTGGCTTATACTGGTGGTGTCCGGCGGCTGCTCGACTATTGCGCCCGGCTGATACGGCAACCCAGACTGCAGTCGGGTATAGGGGATGCCATGAGCAGTCTGATGACGCGGAGGTCGCTGAACACAATGACCGAGTGTTGCTGGTTGAGGCTTTTTTCCAGCCTGTCATGCCTGGCCTTCAATAACCCGGTGGAAGGTGACTGATTTGGGAACACATGCGGAACTGGAAGCTATCGTTGACCGCTACAGCGGCGAGTCGACCGCGCTGCTGCAGATCTTGCGGGAGGCCCAGGAGATAGAGGGATGGCTGCCGCCGGCCACCCTGACCTGTCTGGCAAGGCTGCTCGAAATGCCGCGTGCCCGTGTCGAGGGCGTGGCCGGTTTCTACAGTTTCCTGCACATCGAGCGTGCCGGCCGTTATCGGGTGCTGTTCTCGGACAACATCACCGATCGCATGGCGGGCAACAGCGAATTGCTCGACCGCTTTTGCAACAGCCTCTGGCTGGAGCGCGGCAAGACCTCCGAGGACGGCCTGGCACTGGTGGATACCACATCATGCACCGGCATGTGCGACCAGGGCCCGGCAATGCTGGTCAACGGTTGGGCGATCCCGCAACTCACCCCGGCCCGGGTTGACGAGGTTGCCGAGCTGATACGCTCACACACACCGGTGGAGGACTGGCCAGCCGCGCTGTTCCAGATCGAGGACAACATCCACCGCAGCGACATGCTGCTCGACGCTTCCCTCGAACCGGGTGCAGCCATCCGGGCCGCGGCCACCAGTGGTCCGCTGGCGACGCTGGAGGCAATACAATGTTCGAACCTGCGTGGCCGCGGCGGCGCGGGTTTTGCCACCGGGCTCAAGTGGCAGTCGTGCCGAAACGCGACGGGTGATATGCACTATGTCGTCTGCAATGCGGATGAGGGCGAGCCGGGAACCTTCAAGGACCGGGTGCTGCTGACGCGCTATGCGGACCTGGTGTTCGAGGGCATGACCGTCTGTGCATTCGTCATCGGTGCTCGCAAGGGCTTTCTCTACCTGCGCGGGGAGTACCGGCACCTGCTCGCACCCTTGCAGGAGGTACTTGCGCGGCGGCGGTCCGATGGCCTGCTGGGTAATGACATCTGCGGGCAGCCCGGGTTCGAGTTCGATATCGACATTCACCTCGGTGCCGGCGCCTATATCTGCGGCGAAGAATCCGCGCTCATCGAGTCGCTGGAGGGGAGGCGGGGTATTCCGCGCAACCGTCCGCCGTACCCGGTCACCCATGGCTACCTCCAGCAACCGACCACGGTCAACAATGTGGAAACCTTTTGCGCAGCGGCCCTGATCGCACTGCGAGGCGGCGAGTGGTATGCCGGCATCGGTACGGGCAAGTCAACCGGCACCAAGGTCCTGTCGGTATCCGGCGACTGCGTGCGCCCCGGTATCTACGAATATCCGTTTGGCGTGACGGTCCGCCAGGTGCTGGAGGATTGCGGGGCGCAACGCACCCAGGCAGTGCAGATCAGCGGCCCCTCGGGTACCTGCATCGATGCCACCGAGTTCGAACGGCGCATCGCCTTCGAGGACCTGCCGACCGCCGGGGCCTTTATGGTATTCGACGAATCGCGCGACATCTTCGAGGTGGCCAGCAACTTTGTACACTTCTTCGCGCACGAGAGCTGCGGCTTCTGCACCCCCTGCAGGGTCGGCACCACGCTGCTGCGCAATGTGATCGACAAGCTGCACAAGGGCAAGGGCTCCCAGCATGATCTGAACCAGATCTTCAAGCTCAGCCGGCTGTTGCAGTCTGCGAGCCACTGCGGCCTTGGCCACACGGCCTGCAATCCCCTGCTGGATACCATCAAACGGTTTCGACCGGCCTACGAGCGCCGCTTGGAGTCGCTGGAATTCGAGCCTGCTTTCGACCTTGACGGGGCGCTTGAGCGCGCGCGGGCCATGACCGGCCGGGATGACGCCGGCGCGCACCTGAGGACTGACGAATGACTGCTGAGGGCAAGACCGCGTCTTTTCAGCTGGACGGGGCAACGGTGCCGTTCGAGCCGGGGCAGACGGTGATCCAGGCCGCACTTGCGGCCGGCCACTACATCCCGCACCTGTGCTACCACCCGGAGTTCAAACCGCACGGCAGCTGCAGGGTCTGTACCGTGGAGGTGGATGGACGGACTGTGGCGTCCTGCACGCTGCAGGCACAAGACGGCATGGAAGTGCTGAGCCAGTCCGATAGACTCAGGAAAGAGCACCAGACACTGGTACAGATGCTGTTTGTGGAGGGGAACCATTTCTGCCCGTCCTGTGAACAAAGTGGCAACTGCCGGCTGCAGGCGGTGGCCTATGATCTCGATATCATGTCGGCTGAGCTCGACCACCTGTTTCCGAACCGACCGGTCGATGCCTCGCACCCCGAGATCCTGCTGGAATTCAACCGCTGTATCCTGTGCGAGCTGTGCGTGCGTGCCTCGGCGGAGGTCGATGGCAAGAATGTGTTTGCCCTGTCGGGGCGCGGCATCACCAAGCACCTCATTGTCAATGCCGAATCCGGTCGGCTCGCCGACACGGATATCGCTGTCACCGACAAGGCCATGGAGGTCTGCCCCGTAGGCGTGATTCTGCGCAAGGGCGTCGGGTTCAGGGTCCCCATCGGCGAACGGCGCTTCGATCGGCAGCCAATCAGCGCCCAGGCACGGGAGGACGCACCGCGCCGGCCGACAACCGGGAACGAGGATTCGACATGAACGATGCCGCACAGCCCAAGGTGCGTGTCGCGACCACTTCGCTGGCCGGTTGTTTCGGCTGCCACATGTCGTTTCTCGATATCGACGAGCGGCTGTTCGAGCTGCTCGAGCGTATCGAGTTCGACCGCTCGCCCTTCACCGACATCAAGCACTGCGGTCCCTGCGATGTCGGACTCATCGAGGGCGGGATCTGCAATGCCGACAATGTTCATGTACTGCGTGAGTTTCGCAAGAACTGCAAGATCCTGGTCGCGGTGGGTGCGTGCGCGGTGAACGGCGGCCTGCCGGCACAGCGCAATCACATCGACCTCGGCGAGTGCCTGGAGGAAGTCTATGTCACCGAGATCAGCCTGGCGAAGGGTTGTATCCCCAATGATCCCGAACTACCGCTGCCACTCGACAAGGTGCATCCCCTGCACGAGGTGGTGAAAATCGACTATTTCCTGCCCGGCTGCCCGCCGACCGCGGACGCGATCTGGAAATTCCTTACCGATTTGCTGGCAGGACGCACGCCGCATCTCGGCCACGGCCTGATCCATTACGACTGAGTACGCATACGGAGTACCGCGCGATGAGTTCCGAGCTTGAAACCGCTGCCAATCCCGCCAGACTGAAACGGGTGGTCATCGAACCGCTCTCCCGCGTGGAGGGGCACGGCAAAATCACCATCCTGCTCGACAACGACGATCACGTGCAGCAGGTGCGGCTGCACATTGTCGAGTTTCGCGGCTTCGAGAAGTTCATCCAGGGCCGACCCTACTGGGAAATCCCGGTGATGGTGCAGCGCCTGTGCGGTATCTGCCCGGTGAGCCACCACCTGGCGGCGGCGAAGGCGCTGGACCAGGTGGTCGGCGTCGACCACCTGACGCCGACTGCCGACAAAATCCGGCGGCTCATGCATTACGGCCAGATCCTGCAGTCACACGCGCTGCACTTTTTTCACCTGTCCTCGCCGGACCTGCTGTTCGGTTTCGACTCGGACGTTGCGCGACGCAACATCGTCGGCGTGGCGGCCAAATACCCGGATATCGCCAGGCAGGGCGTACTGTTGCGCCGCTTCGGGCAGGAGGTCATCCGCGTCACTGCGGGCAAGCGCGTGCATGGCACAGGTGCAATCCCGGGTGGCGTCAACAAGGCGGTGACACAAGCGGAACGCGATGAACTGCTGGAGGACATCTACCACGTCATTGCCTGGTGCCGCTCGGCCGTGGAGCTGGCAAAACGCCTGCACCTGACTAATGTCGGTCTCTACAACAGCTTCGGCGCCTTTCGTTCCAATCTATTGAGTCTGGTCGCGCCGGACGGGGGAATGGATCTCTATCATGGTGTGATGCGGGCGCGTGACAGCAATGGCGACATCATCTTCGACAAAGTCGACTACAGCCGCTACTGGGACCATCTCACGGAGGAAGTCAGGCCCTGGTCCTACATGAAGTTTCCCTATATCCGGGCGCTGGGTGCAGATGCGGGCTGGTACAAGGTAGGACCACTTGCGCGGGTACAGAACTGCGATCATATTCCTACGCCGTTTGCTGAAGCAGAGCGTTGCGAATTCGTCGACTTTGGTAGCGGTCAACCGGTACACGCCACGCTGGCCTATCACTGGACGCGGATGATCGAGCTGCTGTTCGCGGCGGAGTCAATCAAGGGCCTGCTGCACGATGATGACATTATGGGTGATGAACTGGTGGTCAGGGGTGAGCGCCGCGAACGCGGGGTGGGCGTCATCGAGGCACCGCGCGGCACCCTGATCCACCATTACCGGATAAACGAGGACGACCAGGCAGTGCGGGCCAACCTCATCGTCTCGACAACACATAACAACCAGGCGATGAACGAGGCAATCCGTCATGTCGCGAAGCGCTACCTCGACGGTCGCAAGCTTACCGAGGGTCTCCTGAACCACATCGAGGTGGCGATTCGCGCCTTCGATCCCTGTCTGTCGTGCGCCACCCACGCGCTGGGCAAGATGCCATTCCACGTGGAACTGATCGACGCCGAGGGTCAATGCATCGACACCCTGGTCAAGAGCTCGCTGGAGCGGTGTCCCTGAGCCCGGAAGCTGCGACCGGCACGGCACCGCTGCTCGTCATCGGCATCGGCAACCCAAGTCGCGGCGACGACGCCATCGGGCCTTTCGCGATCGAGCGCCTGGAGGCGCTGGACCTGCCCGACACCGAACTGCTAACCGATTTCCAGCTGCAGGTCGAGCACGCGCTCGATCTGGTCGGGCGCCGTGAGGTCGTGTTTATCGACGCTGCCGTCTCCGGCCCCGAGCCCTTCGGCTTCGAGCCGGTGGTCCCGGCGGCAAATGCCAGCGCAATCACCCATGCGCTTACGCCGGCAGCCGTGCTGGAGGCATTTGTGCGTGTCACCGATGCGCCGTTGCCCGCTGCGTTCGTACTCGCGGTGCGCGGCTACGACTTCGAGCTTGGCGC
>JAJDOI010000086.1 GCA_022340245.1 Thiogranum sp. | reverse complement strand
AGCGCCAGGACCATCAGCGAGGTTAGATGCTCCCGCGCTTCCTCAAGATCGGTGGACAGCAGATCAAGACGCGTATGCGCGATGGCTACCAGCGTTGCTGCGAGTGCTGTCAATGACGCGAGCAGCCCCTGGCCTTCCCGGGGTGTATCCATCGCCATGGCAAACGCCTAGCGGCGGCCGGTGAGCAGGCCGACCACCAGGCCGACACCGGCGGCGACGCCGATGGCTTGCCATGGATTTTCGTGGATATAGGCATCGGTAGCCCTGGCGGCGTCTTTGGTTCTGCCCAACAGTGCCGCCCGCTCCTCCGCCAACCTGGCTTTGGCAACCTTGAGGGAATCTTCCGCCCTGGTGCGTACATCGGCAAACTCTTCACCACCATGCTTGGCAGTCGCCTTCAGTAGCGCTTCCGCGTCTGTTACCACCCTCTTGAAATCGGCGACCAACTGTTCTTTGGTGACTTCATCGGCTACTTTTCCCATAAATTTCTCCGTTACTGACCCTTCAGTGTTACTTGTTGTCGCCCTGCGCCGTATCCTTGATGGCATCACCGGCTTTTTCGATCTGGTCTCCGGCCTTCGTTGCCGCATTGTCGATACTCTTGCCGGCCTGTTCCGCCGGGCCTTCATTTCTCTCGCAACCGGGGAGTGCTACAAGCAACGCACTCGCGACCAGGGCTGCACTGACGATCTGGACTAGTTTCATGATTCATACCTCTTGTTGAACGATTGACATGGAATTGAGAGCAACCGTACCGGTCATTCTCGTTACGGGGTCAGGACGCTGAGCGACCGCGACACGCCGGCCCGTGCAGACCGGGCGCAGCGCAGGTCCACCCTCAGTCGTCCGTGTCGACTTCGTGGCCGATGATGCCGCCAACGGCGGCACCGCCGACGGTGCCGGTGGTACTGCCGCCGGTAAGAACAGCCCCGCCGACGGCACCGACACCGGCGCCTATGGCGGTATTCTTATCCTGCGTCGACATGCCGGCACAACCACCCAGGCTGAGCAGCATGACTGCCACAACCACACCAAATGATATTTTCTGTATTTGTTTCATGATATTACCTTTTGCTAACCATTGTGTTTACGGTGCTTCATAGCGGGTCGCGTGCGGCTTTCAACGTATCAGAAACGCGCTTTCGTCTTCCGTGCAGCGATTCCTGGCTTCGGCGGTGTCGGCACTCGCGGTCTCCGCTGCCTTCAGGTCACTACCCTTGCAGGTATTTTGTTTGGTTCCCATGACTGAAGCATACGCATAACCGCCTGCGCCGTCCGTCTGCTAGCGTACATTAGCCGCAATCTGCCGGTGCGCCGGCATTTGACCCGCCCTGCGTACCGAGAGCGAGCTGTACAACCGAAAAACGCTGCGCTGCCCCCCCCTGCCGGGCCTGTGCGCTGTCGCACAGATGCAAGGTGGATGGTATATTAGGCGGACCTCGAACATCGGTTTCCGCCAGGCCGGTGAGCCGATCTAATATGTCGATCTAATTTGTATGGTCTGGAGTTCACACATGCACGACCCACACGCTCCCAACCAGAACCACCTGCTCGCCGCCCTGCCGACGGAAGAACGCGGGCGCCTGCTCCCGCATCTTGAACTTGTGCCGATGACGCTCGGCGCTGTGCTTTACGAGTCCGGCAACGAGTTGCGCCACGTTTATTTTCCCACCACATCCATCGTTTCCCTGCTCTACGTCATGCTCGATGGCGCGTCGGCGGAAATCGCCGTGGTCGGCAACGAGGGCATCATTGGGGTTGCCCTGTTCATGGGCGGCGAGACCATGCCCAATCGCGCCGTCGTGCAGAGCGCCGGGTACGCCTACCGGTTGAAGGGACAACTGCTCAAGCAGGAATTCAATCGCTCCGGTGAGCTGCAGCATCTGTTGCTGCGCTACACTCAGGCCTTGCTGACCCAGATGGCGCAGACCGCGGTGTGCAACCGGCATCATTCGCTCGACCAGCAGCTCTGCCGTTGGCTGCTGCTGAGCCTCGACCGCTTGCCCGCCAACGAACTGGTCATGACCCAGGAGTTGATCGCCAATATGCTCGGCGTACGCCGCGAGGGCGTCACGGAGGCGGCTGGCAAACTGCAGAAAGCCGGCTTGATCGCGTATCGCCGTGGCCACATCACTGTGCTCGACCGCGCGGGGCTGGAGGCGCGGTCCTGCGAGTGCTATGCGGTGGTCAAGCAGGAGTTCGATCGCCTGCTCCCGGAGGTGATCATGGCCTGATCCGGCTGCCCGAGTGCTGTATCAGCATGAACCTCGGGCGTTCCCGGCCGGTACGGGTCAGCGCAAGACGCTGCTGGCGTTGGCGATGATGACTTCGACGCGGCGGTTCTGCTGCCGCCCGGACGCGGTGTCGTTACCGGCGACCGGAGAAGCTTCACCCTTGCCGGCGGCCAGGAGGCGACTGGAGGCTATGCCTGCGTTCACCAGATAGGCCTTCACTGAGTCCGCGCGACGCTGCGACAACCCCATATTGTAGTCTTCGCTGCCGACGTTGTCGGTATAGCCCTCTATCATCACGGTACGGTCTTTATTTTCGTCGAGAAAGGCAGCAAGCTTGGAGAGATTTCTGGCCGCGCCGCCCTTGAGCTCGGACTTGCCGGTGGCAAACAGCAAATCGCCCAGCGTCACCACCAGGCCACGGTCGGTGGCTTTGGCATTGAGCTCTTCAATCTGTGCCTGTAGCGCATCGGTCTGCTTGTTCGCAGCCGCTGTGTCCATGCGCGCTGACGCCGCATCGCTGCGGGCCCTGTCGACTTCGCGGGTGCGGGAATCAAGACGCGCGTTTTCGCGCTGCTCGCTCAGCATCTCTCGCTGGTCCACGGACAGACGACTTTGCGCCAGGGCCGAAGCGATTTCGACCTTGCGATCGGCGATGAACACCAGGTGTTCACCCTCTTCCCTGTCCTGCTGCGGCTTCTCGGCCGCGCGCACCGCGAGTTCAGCTTCCTTGATCGCGACCGGCGCACGGCTGGCAAGCTGCGGATCGGACTGCAGTCGGGTTAGTTTGCTGCGAGCATCGTCGGCGCCCTCCGGCCGGGTCAGCGCCGCCGAGCATGCCGCCAGCAGCACCGAAGCCACAGCGGTGGCAACCAGCGTTTTCACATTACGGATTGACGTTTTCATTGTTTATCTCCCGTATTTCGCTGCATTTCCTGCTTCAGCGTGTCGATGCTATTGCGCATCTCATCATTCACCACCCCGGCCCTGGCCGCTTCGGCCCTGGCGGAAGCGAGCTCTGCGTCAACGCGCGATTGTTCGGCGAGGCGCTGGGCCAGGACCATGTTCTCCTGCTGCGCCGCGCTGTGAGCGGCTCTGAGTTTATCGCGCGCCTCGCTCAGCTCAGCCGAAGCGTAATCCGCTACGCGAGCGCGTTCGGCATCGGCGATCGCCAGCTCGGCGGCTTGCAGCTGCGCCGTCGGCGGCTGCGGCGTCGAAGCACACGCGGCAAGCATCAGCAGGCCCGCGGTTGCTGTGACCAGACGCAGGGAGGCACCGGGGTGACCCCGTGCCTTGAATAACTGCATTGTGTCAATCATATGAACTTTCCTCGTTGAAATCGCGGCATCCAGCACCGCGAACTTGCAGCGAGTATCCCCGTCAGCAGAGCAAAGTTCCGTGCGCTGGCGTACACAAACCACGCGGCAGGCGGCTTATGTACGCTAGCGCCCAGACATGCACCGAATTACAGTCTATAAATGACGGACATCCGGTCTCTGGCAGCCGACCGCACCCGGGCCCGAATCCGACAACCGAACCGCACAGCCAGCGGTTCCAGTAACAGGACAATCCGTATGCCGCCATCCAACAAACGCGTAGCTTCTGACAACCGTCTGCTTGCGGCCCTGCCGCGCAAGCACCGTGAGCATTTTGTGGCTGCCTGTGAACCTGTTGAACTGGAATTTGGCGAGATTCTGGCCGAGCCCGGCGAACGCGTTCATCACCTTCACTTTCCGACGGAAAGCTTCATTTCCCTGGTAACGCCGATCGATAGCCACGCCGCCCTGGAGGTAGGGTTAGTCGGGGATGAAGGCATGCTCGGAATCTCACTCATACTGGGGGTGGATGTGTCGCCGCTGCGCGCCGTGGTGCAGGGCGGAGGCCCTGCGCTGCGCATCAAGGCTGCCCCGTTCCGGCGCGAACTCGACCAGAGCTCTGCGCTGCAACGCGAGCTGAAGCGTTACCTGTATGTAGTGATGCGCCAAATCGCCCAAACCGCCGCCTGCACCCACTTCCATATGGTAGAGGCGCGCCTGGCCCGCTGGCTGCTGATGACACAGGACCGCGCGCACTCGAACGCGTTTCATGTCACGCATGAATTTCTGGCCTACATGCTGGGCGTGCGCCGCGTCGGCGTGACCAAGGCCGCCACTTCGCTGCAAAATCGCAAACTGATCCGCTACAGTCGCGGGGATATCACGATTCTCGACCGCGGCGGCCTGGAGGCCGCTTCCTGCGGGTGCTACGCGGCCGACATAGCCAGCTACACCGGGATGATGGGTTAGCCTGATCAGCGAACATCGTTATGTCGGCATAGGCCAGGCAGGAAGAGCTTGCCAGCATGATGAGTTCCTCTCTTTGGTTCGTCCTACAGGCAGTCCGTCACGCGTCCGCCGCCTTCCTCGCCCGATCAAGGTAGGCTAATCAAAGCACAGCCACTGCACCCGCAATCGTCACGCGGTGATCGTTTGACAGCGTCCGCTGCCGCTGCCCGAACCGGACTCATCGGCGGCGATCAGACATAGATTAGAATGGCCACATAGTGACTGATGCTGCCGGCCAGCACGAACAGATGCCACACCCCGTGCATCCAGGGATAGCGGTGATCGAGGGCATAAAACACGATACCCGATGTATAGAACAGGCCGCCGGTCAACAGCCAGGTGAAGCCCGCGCTTGGCAGCACCTCGAGCAGCGGCTTGAGCGCCAGCACTATCAACCAGCCCATCACCAGGTAAATGACCATCGGCAGCACCCGCGCGCCGCGCAGCGGCAGTGCATCGAGCACCAGGCCCAGCACCGCCAGGCCCCAGATCGCACCGAACATCCACCAACCCACGCCACCGTTGAGTGAGACCAGCGTAAACGGCGTATAGCTGCCGGCAATCAGCAGATAGATGGCCTGATGATCGAGGACCTGGAACACCCGTTTCGCGCGTCCTTGCGGCAGGCCGTGATACAGCGTTGACATCAGATAAAGCAGAAACAGCGTGGTGCCGTAAATACTGAACGACACGATACGGTACGCATCCCCGCCCCGTGACGCCACCACAACCAGCACCACGGCACCCGCCAGCGCCAGCGCGGCGCCGACCAGATGTGAAATGCTGTTGAAGCGTTCGCCCCTGATCATGGCGCAAGTATACGGGTCAGACACTCATATGGAATCCGGATTCATTCCGGTTGGCCACGGCGACGACATGCCGAGCGTTACATGCAGAATCGCCGGCCCGCTTTATGTGCTCAATCGCAGCTTTGCCTTCGGTACGGGGCCTTGCGTGGGCGTACCTGGCGCCCATTCCTTTGAGTTCTCAACCCTTCTGACCGGGCGGCTCAAGCGTGGCACCACGATTCAAGCGACGCACCAGCCGCCCCATGGTCAGCGCCTGCACCAGAATGCTGAAAATCACCACCACATAAGTAGCCGCGACAACGGTCTCACGTCCGGGCATCTGCGGCAGGGACAGCGCCAACGCCACGGAGATTCCGCCGCGCAAACCGCCCCAGGTCATGATCTTGATGGTGTTCGGGGTGAACACCCTGAAACGGCTCATGGCCATGACCGGCACTCCCACGCTCACCCAGCGCGCCAACAACACGATGGGGATGGCGATCAGTCCCGGCAGCATCTGGTTGACCGACAAGGACAGGGCGATCACCTCCAGTCCAATC
>JAJDOI010000075.1 GCA_022340245.1 Thiogranum sp. | reverse complement strand
CGTCTGCAGGACCGGTTCGACTACGTGCTCATGGACTGTCCGCCGATGCTGGGGGTGTTGATGGTCAACGCGCTCGCGGCCTGCGAGCGCCTCCTGATCCCGGTGCAGACGGAGTTTCTCGCGCTCAAAGGCCTCGAGCGGATGCTGCACACACTGCAGATGATCGGCCGTTCGCGCGGGGGTTCCTTGCCCTACACGGTTATCCCGACGTTCTTCGATCGGCGCACCCGCGCCTCCATGCACGCCTTGCGTGCGCTGCGTGACCAGTACGGCGACGAGCTGTGGACGCGCGTGATTCCGGTCGACACCCAGTTTCGCGAAGCCAGCCGCACGGGCGTGCCGCTCAATGTGTATAACCCGCAGGCGCGTGGCGCCCAGGCCTACGGCTCGCTGCTGCGCTCGCTGCTCGCGCCGGTGCCGGCGGTCGAGGCCCCCGCAGCGCAGGCCCTGGCGCCATGAAGACCGATAGCCGTCAATACCAGGTCCTCAATCAGCAGCTGGCGCTGCGCGCCTATCTGGACGCCTTGCTCGGGGAAGCATTGCCGCCGCCGGTGTCGTCGCCTTCCGGCCCTGCAGAGCCGGTGACGAGCGTCGCGGAGCAGACCGTCGCTCCCGCAGTCGTGGCAACCGGCCATGGCGTGGTGCCGGACTGGGCCGAGTCCCGCTTCCAGGCTTTGCTGTTCGAGGTTGCGGGGCTGACGCTGGCGGTGCCGCTGGTCAAACTCAAGGGCGTGGTGTCCAGTGCCGAGGCGCTGACGCCCATGCCCGGTCATTCGCCGTTATTTCTCGGCGTGGTTCCTTACCAGGGGCTGCAGTCCAAGGTGGTCGACACGGCGCGTTTCGTTCTGCCCGCTGACCAGGCTGCGCAGCTGCCGGAGGACGCCGCCGAGCGCTGCCGCAAACTGGTGATGATCGACGAAGGTCGCTGGGCGCTCGCCTGTAGCGGTATCGGCGACGTCGTGGAGCTGGGCAGCGCGGACGTGAAGTGGCGCGGCGCGACCGGTAAACGCCTGTGGCTCGCGGGCACGGTGATCGAGCGGATGTGCGCGCTGCTCGATATCGACCAGCTGACCGGGGAACTGGCGGGCGGCACGCGTTGACCGCCGGGGCGTGGCATAGATCGTGCATTTACCAAGGTATGATGGTGGATGACGACTTTTTGACGTCAACGCCGCGTACCAGACCAACCAACTCGAGGTTCGGACATGGCCAAGGTTGCAGCCAACAACAGTTCAAATGAGTCAGTAATCCAGTGGGTTACATTCCGTCTCGCGGACGAGATCTACGGTATCAACGTCATGCAGGTGCAGGAAGTCCTGCGGGTGTCGGAAATTGCGCCGGTACCGGGTGCCCCGCACTACGTCCTCGGGATTATCAATCTGCGCGGCAACGTGGTGACGGTCATAGACACGCGTATCCGCCTGGGGCTGGCGACCAGCGAGGTCACCGACTCCACCCGCATCGTGATCATCGAGGGCGCCAAGCACGTGGTCGGTATCCTGGTCGACTGTGTCGCCGAGGTCGTGGACCTGACCCAGTCCGACGTCGAATCAGCACCCAGCGTGGGCAATGACGAAAGCGCCAAGTACATCCAGGGCGTGGCCAGCCGCGACGGCGAGCTGTTGATCCTGGTGGACCTGAACAAATTGCTCACCGACGAGGAATGGGACGAACTGGCCGACCTCTAGGTCCGCTACGTCCCCGGTGAACCAGCAGGTATGTTGTCATGGGCGAAATCGGACACCTGCCGCCTACCTACCCGATACCGCCGACGCGGCCGGCCGGCGGCAGCGGTTCGAGCAGCCAGGCGCCAAGGCGCAAACCGGCTACCGGCGACCGGCAATCCGATCAACAGCGGCGTCGCAAAAAAGACGATGACGCTCCCCACGTCGACGAGTACGCCTGAGGTGTGCTTAGCATGATTATTGCCTTGTTGATTGCCCTTACCAGCCTGGCCTGTATCGGCCTGGTCTACCAGACCCACGCCTTACGCGACGCACGCAGTGTTGCCGCGGGCCTGGCCGAAAGCGGCTCCGATCTGCGCGAGAGGGTCCACCACCTGGAGCAGGAACTGGGCGCCTTGTGCAGCGCATCGCTGGGTGCTGGCGAACACGTCGTCAAGCTGGAACAGCAGGTTCAGCGCATCACCGAACGCCAGGACCAGCTCGAAATGCGGGCCGGCGTTGAACGGCCGTATTCCCAGGCCAGCCAGTTGGTCACCCGCGGTGCTGACATCGATGAGCTGGTGGAAACCTGCGGGTTGACCCGTGGCGAGGCCGAACTGCTGGTGATGATGCAGCGCGGCACGGCCTAGCATTCATATCACCAACCCAGGGGCGCTAAGACCCGTCGCCGGGCTGCTTCGGTATCTTTCCCGAAAGGTGATAGGCAAAGGCAATCACTTGCGCGACCGCCAGGTACAGCGTCTCGGGAATCTCTTCGCCCAGCTCCACCTTTGCCAGTATCCCCGCCAGCGGCGCGTTTTCCTGTAATGGAATGCCATGCTTCTCGGCCAGCCGAACGATCTGTTCGGCCACCTGATCGCGGCCCTTCGCGGTGACCCGCGGGGCGTTCTCGCCGTCGTATTCGAGCGCAACGGCCAGCGGCAGTGGTTGTTTCGGTGTATTCATGCTTTCTCGTCGATCAGCGGGTTGACGGGGCGTTCGCCGACGTCCCGGGTGACGCCCTGCCGGCAGTCGATATCGCCGACTTCCAGCCCGGCGTCCAGCAATGCCCGGCGCAACTCGTGCAAGTGGTCGCGCAACATCGGCAACATCTCCGCTCGCTCGGCCCGGAAATAGGTCGACACGCGCTCACCGTGGAGATTGACCTGCGCCTGCATGGGGCCCAGTCCGGGCAGGTCGAAGGCCAGCTGTACGCTCCAGTTTGCATCCGCCGGCTCGCGCGCCGCCGTTCTGTTATCGGCGTCGCGGTGGAAACGCACCGACCACAGGTCGATGTCGTCGTCACGCCGTACAGGGATGTCGAACAGCCACTCGACGAGCCGGTGATGGCCCTCGCGCGGCAGGCTGACGAGCTGGTTCAGGTGCATTCTCGCCAGCGCCGCCTCGGTTTGCTGCAGCAGGTCCAGGCGGACGTGGCCAAGCCGGTTGAGCAAATCGATACTCGCCTGCACCGGTGACTGCGGTATCGGTGCCGCCCCCGCAAACGGTGGATTGAGTCCGTCGGCAGCCGCTGCTTGCGGGCTTGCCGGTTGGCTGGGGGCCGTGCCCGCCAGCGATGCGGTGGGCGCAGCAGGGACGGCACCGGGTCGTTGCGGCGGCGGGGTTGCGGCAGTCTCGATGGCACGCTGCAGGTTTTGCGTCTGCGCGGCGGGCGGTGCCTGGGGGGTTTTCGGGTCAGCGGCTACCGTTGCCGGCGGGGGTGTTGGCGGGCTCGGCGACGCGCTGGACGCCGGTGGGCGGTTACCGGCGGGGTCGGATGGCGCCGGTTGTGGGGATGGCCCCGGAGCCTGTGGGCCCGCGGGCCGGCCGGCCGGCGCCGAGGGTGCTGGCGGTGTCTGGTCACTGCCTGGCCAGTTGCGTACCAGCTGGATAAGGCGCAGCAGATTGGCTTTGAAGTCACTCTCCATGGGGCCCGCTGCAGCCGGGGTGTAGGTGGCCAGCGCCAGGCGGTTCTCCAACAGGATGCCGGAGTTCTGTATGGCCGTTTTCAGGCCCTGTGGTGTCGCCAGGGCCGCGACGTCAGCCAGGTTGCGAACCAGCGTCGCGGCAACTGCGCTGATCGGCGGCGGGAGTGGTGGCTTCGCGGTACGTGCCAGCAGTGACAGATTGGCCAACAGGGGGGTGGTGGGGCCATAGCGGGGCAGCAGCGTGCGCACCGCCTGGGCGACCGCGGACTCCTGCAGCGCGGCGATGATTTTGAGGACCGGTTGGGCACCCAGCTCGCGCACTTGCAGCGTCAGCACCTCGCCGGGGCGAAATGACAGTGAAGAGTCGGCGCTGAGCTGCCGATGACCTACGGAGAGCAGGATTCTGCCGGCATCGTTCTCAAGCACTGTCGCCTGCAGCAGCTGACCGATCTGCATGGGCGGCGTCACCTGTCGAAGCGTGCTGGCGGGGATTGGCGGGATGCCGGAAGTAGGTCCCGAGGTTTCCATATCGGTGCCGGGGTCAGTTCGCAACTGGCACCTATACTGCAGTATTTGGCACGGGAAGGGAACGCCAGGCGGGTAATCAGCAGGCCGGACGATGAGCGAGATAAAGCAAAAACGCGTACTGTGGTACACACGCCGCAATGGCGTGGTGCGTGGTCCCTATCCGGAAAAGCAGATCGGCAGATACATCCTGTTGGGACGCATCCGGCAGGACGACGAACTGCGACCGGATGAAGGCGAGTGGGCGACGCTGAATCGCTATCCCGAACTCATCCCCGAAGTCATGACGTTGCCGCCCACCGATGAAAACCTGCAAAAGCTCATGATGGCGCGATTGCACGAAGATGAACGCCGGCCGCGCGACCGGCGTGACGGCGAGGGCGACGATCTGCCGGCCGCTGTACGGGAACGTCGCACAGGGCCGGAGCGCCGGCAGCCGGAAGCACAGGACATGCTGCGCTATCGCGAGCTCAAGTACCAGGTTGCGCACCGCCAGCAGCGCAAAACCGATCTCTACCGCTACCCCTTGAGTTTCGCCGCGCTGGTTTTGCTGGGTTTCGTACTGAGCTACCTGCTGCGGCAGGTTCAGCCAGACCAGCCGCCCCCGGATTGCAATGCCACTGCGCGGCCGGGCGTGAACTGGGACGGCTGCAATCTGTCGGGACTGGATTCAAGCGAGGCGAATCTGGTCGGCGCGCACATGCGCAACGCCCGGCTCGATGCCATCGACCTGCGCAGCGCCCGCCTCGCCGGGGCCGATCTGCAGTACTCGAGCATCACTTTCGGCAACCTGAGCAATGCCGACCTGAGTCACGCCAGCCTGGTCGGGGCCACGGCACGCGGCGCCGACTTGCGCAATGTGCGTTTTACCAACGCCGATCTTTCCTACGCCAATCTCAGCGACACGCGCATGGAGGGCGCTGACCTGTCCGGGGCCGATCTCAGCAATGCCATCTGGATCGACCGCAAACCCTGTCTCAAGGGGTCGGTCGGCGCCTGCAGGCGCGCCCGCTAACACTACCTACTCGGCGGGCTCACCGAACGTTTCGGTCGTGTAGCGCCACATCTTCAGGCTGTCGGACCAGTGATCGGCGGGCAAACCGGCCTTGCGTTTTAGGTGGGCGAGAAACTCGGTTTTTGCCGGCAGGCTTTCCCAAACGCTCGGCAGGAATGTCCCGCGTTTGCCGTCGTCCTCCAGGATCAGTCCGTCGATGCCGGGACGCAGCTGCGCCAGCAGCTCCTGCTCATCGTCGAAGTGGAGCGCTTCGGGCTCCGAGAGTACCGATACGGCGATGTCGATCTCGTCCAGTTCATTGGCTTGCAGGGGAATGAAGCGGGGGTCGCGAAAAGCCGCCGCGTAGGCGTTTTCCGCAACATCCTCGAGCATCGGTCGACTGGCCTGGAGGCTGCCGATACAACCGCGAAGTTCGCCGTGGCGGTGCAGGGTAACAAAGCTTGCTCCCGGCTTGTCCAGCGGCGGGTGTGCGGCCGGTGTTACCGGCAGCGCCCGATTGTGACTCAGACCGTACTCGATGGACTGGCGCGCTGTCACCAGCAACAGGGCGCCTTCGGCCTCAGACAAAGGCATAGGCACCATAGCCGACGACGCGGTCGCGACCGCCGGCAGTGTCTCCCGAGTTGCGCAGGTCCAGGGTCCTGGCGTGCAGCCGGTGGTGCCGGGCGGCAACCAGCATGCCGTTGACCGGATTGCGGCCACAGGCCTGTTCATAGGCGATGGCGCGGGGATTGAGTTCCTCTATCGCGCGCGATGTTGCGCTGTCGAGGTGGCGGGCGGTGTCGTAATCGTGATAATGGCTGAGATCCGAGCTGATCACGAACAGGGTTTCGGGCCCACCCCAGAGGGCTTCAATAACCTCGTCGACGCTTTCGCTGTCGGCGTCGCCAACCACCAGGGGCACCAGACCGAAGTCGTCGCCCAGTACTTTCTGCAGGAAGGGCAGCTGGACTTCGAGACTGTGTTCCTCGCGGTGAGCCTCGTCGATAATCCTGACCTGTGGCAGCACCAGAATGTCATCTATTGCCTTGCGATCGATTTTGACCAGCCCGAGCGGGGTGGAAAAATACGCCATGCCGGTGGCGGCGAGCCCGGAGAAGGCCACACGGTGTGACGGTCCCAGCAGCACGACACGCGTAATCCGCTCACGCATGGCCTGCAACAGCCGGTAGGCGCTGGCGGCCACGGGGCCGGAATAGATGTAGCCGGCGTGCGGGACGATAAGCGCCTTGGGGTGTTCGGCGCCCGGTTGCCCGGCACCCAGGAAAGTTTCCAGCTGTTGCTGCAGCAGCCCCGGATCGTCAGGGTAGAACATCCCGGCTACGGCGGGTTTGCGGACAAGTTCCACGGCGGCATCCTCCCGGCCTGGCGTCTTTGAATTGTGCGCTCAATTAATTACATAGGCCCGGCGGCGGCAGAATTCAAGTCTTGGGTCACGGCATCATTCTCGGCGACTCCGTCCGGGCGCGGGCTTTGTAAGGTGAAATAGAAAGTCGCGCCGCCGCCTGCGCCGCTGCTGGCCCACAGGCAGCCGGCGTGGCGCTGAATAATACGCCGTACGGTTGAAAGGCCGATGCCGGCGCCGGGGAAATCCCGGGCGTGATGCAGTCGCTGAAACGGTGTGAACAGTTTGTCCGCATAACTCGGGTCGAATCCCGCGCCGTTGTCCTCAACGTAGTAAACGGTGGCGCCGTTTGTCTGCCGGGTGCCGAAATGAATCCGTGCCTGGGCCTCTTTGGAGGTGAATTTCCAGGCATTCCCGATCAGGTTACTCAGCACGTCGCGCAACAGATGGCGATCGCCCTCTGCGTGAACTTCGGGTTGAATATCTGTCACGACATTGCGTTCCGGCTCCTGTCGGCGCAGCTCGTCGACCAGTTCATTGCACAAAGCGCTCAGGTCCAGTGGCTCATGGTTGATTTCCGCCTGGCTGACACGCGAGAGTTTGAGCAGGCCCTCGATCAACTCGCCCATGGACTGTGCGCCGTTCTGAATTCTGCTCAGGTAGTCCTTTGCGGTGTCGTCGAGTTGCTCCGCGTAGTCCTCGGACAGGGCCCGCGAAAAACCGCTCAGCGTGCGCAGCGGTGCGCGCAGATCGTGCGAGATGGCGTAGGCAAAGGCCTTGTGTTCGAGGTTGGCTTGCTCGAGGTCGCGGGTGCGGGCCTTGACGCGATTGTCGAGTTCGCGGTTGGCGTCAGCCAGGGCCTGGCGCTCTGCGGCAATGATCCGGGTCATCTTGTCGAAGGCGGCGCCGACGCGGGCAATCTCGTCGCGGCCGCGCAGGCCGGTGCGCACGCTGTAGTTGCCCCGGGAAATCTCTTCCGTTGCGTGTGCCAGGCGTTGCAGCCGCAGGGTGAGAAGATAGCCGAAGCCAACACCGAAAACGGCGATCAGACTCATGCCGATGGCGGCGATGGTGATGCCCTGGTTGAGCGCGCCACGGTAGCTGGCCAGACGCGCCTGGTCGGAGAACTGCACGGCAAGCACCCCCAGATCGCCGGCGGGGTTGCTGAGTGCCAGCGTGCTCCAGTGATCGGTGTTGCTGTCTCGCAGTGGCGGCAGCGTTTCGCCCAGGTCCGCGAAGGTGCTGCTGGCCACAACGATATCGCGCTCGTCTACGAGCAGGGCTTTGAGAATGTTCGGGTTCCTGGGCAGTTTCTCAATGTATCCCTGCACGCGGTCAAAGTCTTCGTCGAGCAAAGCCACACGGGCGATGTTGCTGACGATATCGAGCGCCGCCTGTTCAGTGGCCTTGATCTGGCGGTTGGACGAATCGATGGCATGACCGAGTGTCTGCCATAGCACCGCGGTCATCATGAGTGCCTCGAGAACAAATATCACCAGGGCAATGCGGTACTTCAACGACATGTTCAGGGACTCCCGGTTTCGAGTTGTGTCCAGATCTCCCTGACAATGTCGTAATCCTTGTCTGTCGCGGGATACAGGCGAGTCCAGGCACCTTCGGATAGGTAGACCGCGGTTGCCGGGTCAGCTTTCCGCCAGGAAAGCAGCTCCTTTCGCAGCAGTTTGAGCTGCTCGGCCGGTATGCGCCGTTGCACGGCAAACAGCGAGGAGGGAATGATGCGGGTCTGGTAGACGAGCTTGAATTTCACGCCGTTTTTCTGTTCGAACAGTTTCACCGGCGGCCATGCGGTGATGCAGGCCGCGGCGCGCTTCACCTGCACCTGTTGCAGGCAGGCGAGATGATTGCCGGCGGAACGAATGTGGGCGTTCACACCCTGGTTTCTCAGCGCATACCTTCCCAGCAGGCTAACGGCCGCGTCCAGATTGGGAACGGCAACGGTGCGGTCTTGCAGGTCCTGCAGCTTTTCGATGCCCGCATCCGGGCGCGCGACCATGATTGCGCTCAGGTCGCCGCGATCGTCGCTTTCATCAGTAGCGACCCAGCGCGCCAGGGGGATATAGCCGTTGGGCGCGGCGACGCGTACATAGTCAAAGGGCTGGACAAACAGAATGTCATAGGCCTGTTGCTTCACCTGTTCGCGGAACCGCGCGTAATCGGGCCGGCTGCGCAACCTGATCGGCCGCCCGGTCAGTTCACCGAAACGGGCGGCGATGGGGGCGAAAATCTGTTCCATCCTGGTGGTCGGCAGATAGGGGAATACGCCGAAGGTCAGACTGTCGTTGTCGCCGTCGGCAAGCGCGAGTGTCGCCGTTAACAGCAGCAGCGCCGTCGAGACAGCGCTGGCAAGATACCAGCGCGAGTCAGTCTGGCGCATCTGAGTAGCTCCCTTTACTGTTCCGGTGATCCTTCTGGTTGATTGTGCGCAATATCTCTCGCACGGGCAGGTAGTCCTCGTCGCTGCTGTTGACGAAGGGCGACAGCTTGAGCGATTCAAGCAGGACTTTGCCCGCGGCTGACTGGTCCCAGGAAACGATGCGCCTGGCGATCGCTGAGCGCATGGCTGCCGGCAGACGCTCGTGGACCGCAAAAGTCGAACCGGGTATCGGGTCACTGTGGGCCAATACGCGGAAGATCATGCCGGTGCGTTGCGTGAAAATCTGCAGTGGCGGCGCTGCGGTAACGCAGGCCGCGGCCTTGCGTATGAGTACGGCGCGCAAACAGGCGGCGTGGTTGTTCTGGTAGGTCAGCCGGATATCGGTGCCCGGAACCAGGCCGTACTGGGTCAGTGCCTGCCTGCCCAGCAGGCTGACTGCCGCCCCCTTGGGCGGCATGGCGACGGTCGAGTTGCGCAGGTCTTTGAACTCGCGGATGTCGCTGTCGCTGCGTACGACGAATATCGCCTTCAGGGCTTCCGCCGGATGGGCGACAGAGCGGTAGCCGTTCGCGCTGGCGACCTGCGCATAGGCGAATGGCTGGATGAACACCAGGTCATAACGCTTTTGAACCAGCTCTTCCCTGAACAAATCGAAGGACGGACGGGTGCGCAGCTGCACCTCGCGTCCCGTGGCAATGGACAAATCGGCGGCCACCGGCGCGTAGATCTGCTCCAGTTGTGCTGTGGGCAGGTAAGGGAAAACCCCGAAAACCAGGGGGGTCTTGTCGTCCGCTGAACAAGTGGCGCTGCATACCAAGGCAATGGCGACACATAAATGCCGCTGGAATTTTCGCCATGCCGTGGTGCTATGCAGGTTCAAATGCGTGGCTTGTCCGTCGCTGCCCTGTCTCGAAGTTTAGCCCCTCTGGCCGGGTTTTCATGTCTTGAGCAGGATCAGGCCGGCCAGCGGGGGAATATCGATGACAATCGACTGGGGCTGGTTCATCCAGGGCACGGACTCGGTCTGGTACTGGCCCCATACCGGCATACTACTGCCACTGTAATAACTGGCGTCAGAGTTCAGGCACAGGCGGTACTCACCCTCCAGAGGCACGCCGAGACGGAACCCCTGGCGGGGCACCGGCGTGAAATTCAGCATCACAACCGCGGTTCGGCCGGCGCCCTGTCGATAAAAACTCAACAGCGAATTATTGGCGTCGTTGCCGTCGATCCAGCGAAAGCCGTCCGCTTCGAAATCGCAGTAGTGCAGCGCGGGTTGTTCGCGATACAGCCGATTGAGATCGTGTACCAGTTGTTTCACACCGGCATGCCGTTCGTTTTTTAACAGGTTCCAGTCCAGCCCGGTGTCGAAATTCCACTCCGCGTACTGGGCGAATTCATTGCCCATGAATAACAGCTTCTTGCCCGGGTGGCTGTACATGTAGGTGTACAGGACGCGCAGATTGGCGAAGCGTTGCCAGGTGTCACCCGGCATCTTGTCAAGCATGGAGCCTTTGCCGTGCACCACTTCATCGTGAGAGAAGGGCAGTACGAAATTCTCATGGAAGGCGTACAGAACGCTGAATGTCAGCTGGCTGTGATGAAATTTGCGATGCACGGTCTCCTTGCTCATGTACTCGAGCGTATCGTGCATCCAGCCCATGTTCCATTTCATGCTGAAGCCAAGGCCGCCGTTGTGGACCGGTCGGGTCACCTGCGGCCAGGCGGTGGACTCTTCGGCAATGATCATGCTGCCGGGTTGCTCGGCGTGAGTTACTTCGTTCAGGTGGCGCAGGAAATGGATGGCGTCAAGGTTTTCGCGCCCGCCGTATTCATTGGGGATCCAGTCACCGGGGTCGCGTGAATAGTCGAGGTACAGCATGGAAGCCACGGCATCCACGCGCAGGCCGTCGATATGCATCTCTTCCAGCCAGAAGAGGGCGCTGGAGATGAGAAAGTTGCGCACTTCGTTGCGCCCGTAATTGAAAATCAGCGTGCCCCAGTCGCGGTGTTCGCCGCGCCGCGGGTCTTCGTGTTCATACAGTGGCGTGCCGTCGAAGCGCGCCAGTGCCCAATCGTCCCTTGGAAAGTGGCCGGGCGCCCAATCCAGAATGACGCCGATGCCGTTGCGGTGACAGTAGTCGACGAAATAGCGGAAGTCATCCGGTGTACCAAAACGGCTGGTCGGTGCAAAGTAGCCGGTTGTCTGGTATCCCCAGGACGCGTCGAGCGGATGCTCGGTAACCGGCAGCAGTTCAATATGCGTGAAACCGGTTTCTCTGACATAGTTGACCAGCCACTCAGCCTGCGTGCGGTAGTCGATGAATCCGCCCACCGGGTCGCGCTGCCAGGAGCCCAGATGGACTTCGTAGATGGACATGGGGGCATGCAGCCAGTCGCGCTGTGCGCGCGCGTGCATCCATTCCTGGTCGGCCCAGTCAAAGCCGTTCCGGTGCTGGATGATCGACGCCGTGCCCGGGCGCTGTTCGAAGCCCTGGCCATAGGGGTCCGCCTTGATATGGATCGTGCCGCCGTTCCGGTTGCGTATTTCGAACTTATAGTAGTTGCCCGCACCGACGCCGGGGATAAACAGCTCCCAAACCCCACTGCCGCCGCGTACCCGCATCGCGTGGCGGCGGCCGTCCCAGTGGTTCCAGTCGCCGACGACGCTCACGCGCTCGGCGCCCGGTGCCCAGACGGCGAAGCGGGTGCCGCTGACGCCGTGCACCTCGCAGGCATGCGCGCCGAGCATGCGATAGGCGTGCAGGTGGCGACCTTCGCCGAACAGGTGCAGGTCGAGGTCGGCGATGCCGGGCGCGAAACAGTAGGGATCGTACTCGGTCCACCGCAGGCCGTCGCGATCGACCCAGGTGAGCTGATAATGCTGTGCAATCCGGCTGCCGTCGCCGCGCCATTCGAACAGATCGGTCCCCTCGATACGGCGCAGTTCGAGGTCGGGATCCCGCACCCGTACCTCGCTGCAGTGCGGCAGAAAGGCGCGCAGCAGGCACTGCCCGTCCTCCTCGTGCCTGCCCAGCACTTCGAAGGGATCGTGGTGGCGCGCGTCGACGAGCCGTTGCAGGGGTTGCGCCAGAGTGCCGGCGCCCGCCGCCGTAGTGGATTTTCCCGACGTTATGGAAGCTATGTCTCTATCCATACAAAGATGTTAAATTTATCATTGCTGCCAAGATGGTAACATAGGCAGCCAGCTGATCAGCCATGTCCATAAAAGTGACCAGTCGTCACGCTACACAGGGGAAGTTGTATGAGTTCTGTGTCCACGCCGCGCTTTGTGAGCCGCCTGACCCGCGACACACTGGCCTTGATCCTTGCAGGTGGACGCGGTTCGCGACTCAAGCAGATGACCCTGTGGCGCGCCAAGCCGGCGGTTCCTTTCGGTGGCAAGTTCCGCATTGTCGATTTTCCCCTGTCAAATTGTATGAACTCCGGTATCCGTCGGGTGGGGGTTTTGACCCAGTACAAATCGCATTCCCTGATCCAGCATATCCAGCGCGGATGGGGGTTTTTGCGCGGCGAATTCGGCGAGTTCGTCGAACTGTTGCCGGCCCAGCAGCGCATCCAGTCTTCCTGGTACGCCGGCACCGCGGACGCGATTTACCAGAATCTTGATATTATCCGGTCACATAACCCCGAATATGTGCTGATCCTGGCCGGCGATCACATCTACAAGATGGACTATGGGCCAATGATCGCCCAGCACGTGGAAAATGCCGCTGACATGACGGTTGCCTGCCTGGAAGTCGACCTGGAGGCGGCGCGCGGGTTCGGCGTTATGAGTGTCGACGAAAACGGCCGGGTGCGTGAATTCAACGAAAAGCCCGAAAACCCCATGCCCACGCCGGGCAGCGACGATCTGGCGCTGGCCTCGATGGGTATTTACGTGTTCAACACGCGTTTTCTGTTCGAGCAGTTGATCAAGGACGCGGATAACAGCGCCTCCAGCCACGATTTCGGTCACGATATCATTCCCGCCATAATCGATCAGTACCGGGTATTCACCTATCCTTTCCGGGATGCGCAAAGCGGGCGCCAGGCCTATTGGCGCGACGTAGGTACGGTGGACGCCTTCTGGTCGGCGAACCTTGAATTGATCGGTGTCACGCCGGAGCTTAATCTGTACGACGTGGACTGGCCGATTTGGACCTATCAGGAACAAATGCCGCCGGCCAAGTTCGTGTTCGACGACAAAGACCGGCGCGGCACTGCCGTGGATTCCATGGTCTCGGGCGGTTGCGTGATTTCCGGGGCTACCGTGCGCCACTCGCTGCTGTTTTCCAATGTCAAAGTGAATTCCTTTGCGCTGCTGCAGCACGCCGTGGTGCTGCCGGACGTGCGTATCGGGCGCCACTGCCGTATTCAGAACGCGGTTATCGACAAGGGGTGCCTGGTGCCGCCCGGTACCGTGATCGGGGAGGACCTCGAGGAGGATGCCAAACGCTTCCATGTCACACCCGGCGGCGTGGTGCTGGTGACCCCTGAAATGCTGGGTCAGGAGTTACACCATGTCCGATAAGCCCGGGCTGCGGGTGGTCCTGTGCTGGCACATGCACCAGCCGCAATACTGCGACCTTATCAGCGGGGAGTACAAGCTGCCCTGGGCCTATCTGCATGCCATCAAGGATTATGTTGACATGGCGGCACACCTCGAATCCGTGCCCGGTGCCAAGGCGGTGGTGAACTTCGCCCCGGTGCTGCTGGAACAACTGGATGATTACGCCGCCCAGGTCAGTGGCTATCTGCGTGACCACAAGGCAATCCGCGATCCCTTGCTCGCAGCACTGGTGGCGCCTGTATTGCCGGCACACCCGGAGCAGCGGTTGGGGCTGATCAATGCCTGTCTGCGTGTCAACCGGCAGCGTGTCGTCGATCGTTTTCCGGCGTATCAGCGACTGGCTCAAATGGCGGGGCTGTTCAACGGTCACTGCGACTATCTGAACTATGTCAGCGAACAATTCGTCGCCGACATGATTTTCTGGTATCACCTCGGCTGGATAGGCGAAACCGTCAGGCGTAACGATTTGCGCGTGCAGCGCTGGCAGGAACAGGGCGGGAATTTCTCCCTGCACGACAGGCGCGAGTTGCTGGTGCTGATCGGCGAGCTGCTGTCCGGCGTCATCGACCGCTATGCGGCGCTGGCCGCTCGTGGCCAGGTTGAGTTGTCGGTGACACCCTACGCGCACCCCATTGTCCCGCTGATGCTGGATGTTTCCAGTGCCAGCGAGGCGATGCCGGGCGTGAGCTTGCCTGATTTCGAGCATTACCCGGAGGGTGACGAGCGCGTCGACTGGCATATCCGTGAGGGCCTGAATGTCTTTCAGCAGTACTTTCGCGGCAAGCCAAGCGGCTGCTGGCCCGCCGAAGGCAGCGTCAGTCAGCCGACTCTGGAGATGCTGGAGGAATACGGGTTCCGCTGGGCGGCCAGCGGCGAAACCGTTTTGCGCAACAGCCTGCGTGCTTCGCAGGGCGAAGGCGCTGTGGCCGCTGCCGATGCGGTACTCAAGGGCTACCGCGTCGGCGACGGCAAGCTGGTGTGTTTCTTCCGTGATGACAATATTTCCGACGATATCGGTTTCAACTATTCAACCTGGCACGCCGACGACGCCGTGGCGAACCTGATCCACAATCTGGAGCGGATCGCGGCGACGCATACGGGGCGCAGCCTCGCCGTGCCCATCGTTCTCGATGGCGAAAACGCCTGGGAACATTTCCCGGAAAACGGGTACTATTTCCTGCGCAGCCTGTATGAAAAGCTGGCCGCGCACCCGACCCTGAAGTTGTCCACCTTCAGTGAATGCCTGGATGCGGGCGTGGAGATCGGCGACCTGTCGCAAATGGTCAGCGGTTCCTGGGTCTACGGCACTTTCTCCACCTGGATCGGTGACCCCGACAAGAATCGCGGCTGGGACATGCTGTGCGATGCCAAGCACGCCTTCGACAAGGCAGTGGCCCGGGGCGGACTCGACGGTGAACAGATCGTGGCCGCGCAGTTGCAGCTAGCCATCTGTGAAGGCTCCGACTGGTTCTGGTGGTTTGGCGACTACAATCCAGCGGATTCGGTCAGTGACTTTGAAGCGCTGTTCCGTCTACACCTGTCCAACCTCTATCAATTGCTCGGACAGGAGCCGCCGGAATATCTCGCGCATGCCTTTGCCCGCGGCTCGGGTAGGCCGGAAATGGGTGGTACTATGAGGCACGGCCAGCTACGCAACTGACGCAGGTAGAGACGTTTTACGACATGGATTTGTTCGCCCAACGCCGTGCAGGCGTTTTATTGCACCCGACGTCGCTGCCCGGCTCCCCGGGTAACGGTGACCTTGGCCCCGAAGCGTATCGCTTTGTCGACTTTCTCGCCGAATGCGGCGTTGGCCTGTGGCAGACACTGCCACTCGGGCCCACGCACGAAGATGGTTCACCGTATCAGTGCCTGTCGGTACACGCCGGTAACTTCCGCCTGATCAGTCTGCAGGCCCTGGTGGAACAGGGCTGGCTGGACAGTGCCGGGCTGGACGAGTCCGGCGACCTGGGTGCGCAGCGCCGCGTGCGTCTGGCGGCCGCCTACAACGGTTTCCAGCGCAAGGCCGGTGACGACGAGCGGCGTGCGTTGAAACGTTTCGCGCGCGACCACGCCCGCTGGCTGGACGATTTCGCTCTCTACCAGGCGCTGCACTACTCCCACGGCGGCATGCCCTGGTACAAGTGGCCAGCGGCGATCTGTCAGCGTGATCCCGACACGCTGGATGTCGAACGCAAGCGCCTGGCCGGTGCCGTCTCCCAGGCTCGCTTCGAGCAGTTCCTGTTCTATCGCCAGTGGAAACAGTTGCGCCAGTATGCCAATGACCGTGGCATTCTGATGTTTGGGGATATCCCGATTTTTGTCGCCCACGACAGCGCTGACGTATGGGCACACCGTGAATGGTTTTCGGTCGACGAGCAGGGACACCTGCAGGTGGTCGCCGGCGTGCCGCCCGACTATTTTTCGGCTACCGGTCAACGCTGGGGTAATCCGCACTACCGCTGGGATGAGCTGAAACGCGATGGCTTCGGCTGGTGGCTGGAGCGCATTCGCACGCAGATGGAGATGTTTGATCTGGTGCGGATCGACCACTTCCGCGGTTTTGAGGCTTTCTGGGAAATCGACGCCAGTGCCGCAACTGCGGTCGAAGGCCGCTGGGTCAAGGGGCCCGGTGAAAGCTTCTTTGAAGTGCTCAAGCAAGTGTTCGGCGACCTCCCGCTGGTGGCCGAAGATCTGGGGGTGATTACGCCGGAGGTGACGGCGCTGAGACAGGCGTTCGGTCTGCCGGGTATGAAGATCCTGCAGTTTGCATTTGATGGTTCGCCCGACAATCCTTACCTGCCGCACAACCACGAAGAACTGGGTGTGGTATACACCGGTACGCACGACAACAACACCACGCTGGGCTGGTACCAGGAACTGTCAGAGCACGAGCGCGGTGCCTTGCGCCACTACCTGGGTGATTCTCAGGAACCGATGCCCGCCCTGCTGATGCGGGCGGCGCTGGCCTCGGTCGCGCGGCTGGCCGTTATTCCGTTGCAGGACGTCCTGGAACTGGACGGGGCCCACCGTATGAATGTGCCCGGTGTAACCGACGACAACTGGCGCTGGCGGTTTCGCTGGGAGCAGGTACAGGAACACCAGAAGCAGCGCCTGCAGGATTGGATAACGATTTACGGACGCAGGCCCTGACAGGGCTGTGGTGAGACTCGCCGTGGTGGAGTGATGTGTCCGTCGCGGGTGTGCCGCCCGCAAGGGCCGCGGGCCGGCGCTGGGCGGCGACCCGTACCGTTCTACAGCCAGATCATATAGCCGGTCTCGAAGCGGTGACTCAGCAGCTTGTTATAGGGGTAAATGCGGATCTGGTAGAGCTGCAGACCCGGCAGGGGCGGATCCATGTCCAGGGTGAAAAGCGTTTCGCCCGTGTCGAGTTTGCCGCTGGCCATGAAGCCCATGTAGTCGGTAGCCTGGAATTCGTGGTGTTCGTTTTCAATGCCGATCACGCATTCCAGATGTACGTCTTCCGGGGACAGATCGCCCAGTTGTGCGGCGACCTGGACGGTAAGCTTGCTGCCCGCGGTGATAGCCTGGGTGGCGTCGTCGAGGCGCCGCAGTGTCACCGATGACCACAGATTGCGGACCTTTTCCTTCCAGCGGGCCAGTTCCTTGGCGCCTTTATAGCGGTTTCTGGCCAGCGCCCGACCTTGTTCGGCAGCCGGTCCATAAAAGCCGCGGATGTAATCCATGACCATGCGCTGCGAGTTGAAATGCGGCATGGTGGACTTCATCGACGCCTTGGACATTTGCACCCAGCCTTCGGAAAAGCCGTGGCCGTTGCGGTCGTAGTAGAGAGGGATCACCTGGTGTTCGATAATGTCCAGCAACTCGTTGGCCTCTTCCTGGTTACGGAACGAGGCGTCGTAATGCTGGTCGTGCGGGGTGATGGCCCAGCCGTTCTCGCCGTTATAACCCTCGCCCCACCAGCCATCCAGCACGCTTAGATTGATAACGCCGTTGAGTCCCGCTTTCTGTCCTGACGTGCCACTGGCTTCCATGGGATATTCGGGGTTGTTCAGCCAGACGTCTACACCGGACACCAGTTTGCGTCCCAGCGACAGGTCGTAGCCTTCCAGCAGCAGAATTTTGCCGATGAATTCCGGCCGACGCGAAAACTCGTGGATGACGCGAATCAACTGCTGACCAGGCTGGTCACTGGGGTGGGCCTTGCCGGCAAAAATCAGCAGCACCGGCCGTTGCGGATCATTGAGCAGGCGCGCCAGGCGTTCCGGGTCGGAAAACAGCAGCGTGGCGCGTTTATAGGTGGCAAAACGGCGTGCAAAACCGATGGTGAGTATGTCTGTTTCGTGCGGACTGAGCATGCGCGTAATGCGGTCGATAAGGGCTTCGCCGCAGCGATTACGACGCGATTGCAGCACCACCCGGCGGCGTACGTGGCTGAGCAGTTCCGACTTCAGCGACTGCCGCTGGCTCCAGAAGCTGTGGTCGGGGATTTCGTCGATACGTTCCCAGTACTCCTCGTTCAGCAGCTCGTTGCGCCACTCCATACCAAAGCGCATGTCGTACATATTGATCCACTCGTAAGACAGAAACGTCTGGACGTGTACGCCGTTGGTGACATAACGCATCGGGTTTTCGCGCTGCGGGATCTGGGGCCAGACATAGCTTTCCATGTGCGAAGCCACATCGCCGTGGATACGGCTGACGCCATTGTGAAAACGTGATCCCCGCAGTGCCAGAATGGTCTGGTTGAAGCGGCCTTCCACGGCCGGGTTGGTGCCGAGCGCGAGGAAATCCGCCATCGACACGCCGAGCTGCTCGGCGTAGTCACTGAAATAGCTGGCGACCAGGCTGTGGTCGAAAATATCGTGGCCGGCGGGTACCGGCGTATGGGTGGTAAAAACCGTGGCGCCCGCGACCTGTTCCAGGGCGGACCCGAAATCCAGCCCGCCGTTCGCCACCAGTTCGCGGCAGCGTTCCAGCACCTGGAAGGCCGCATGCCCTTCGTTGATGTGCCAGGCGCTCGGTTCCAGGCCCAGCAGGCGCAGGGCCCGGACGCCGCCGATGCCGAGCACGATTTCCTGCTGTATGCGGGTATTGATATCGCCGCCGTACAACTGATAGGTGATGGCGCGGTCGGCTTCCTCGTTTTCGGGCAGATCGCTGTCGAGCAGATAGAGTTTGATATGGCCGACGCGCGCCTCCCAGATTTTCAGCTGCACGTCACGGCCGGGGAATTCCACCTTGACGTGCAATTCCGAACTTTCCCCGTTGACCGCCGGCCTGATCGGCAACTGGTCGAAATCGGTGGTTGTATAGTGCGCGACCTGGTTGCCGTGCTCGTCGATGGTCTGGGTGAAATAACCCTGGCGATAGAGCATGCCCACTGCAACAAACGGGATAGACAGGTCGCTGGCGGCTTTGCAGTGATCGCCGGCCAGAATGCCGAGACCGCCGGAATAGATCGGCAGACTTTCGTGCAGGCCGAACTCGGCGCAGAAATACGCCACCAGGTCCCGCTTTGGACTCAGATACCGGTCGATGCTCTTGCGCTGAGACTCCTGCAAATAGGAGTCATAGGTGGTTAACGCCCGGTTATAAGCCTCCATGTAGACGCGGTCATCGGCCGCTTCGTCCAGGCGTTGCTGGGCAATGCGGCGCAGAAAAACCTTCGGATTGTGGCCGGAGCTGACCCACAGGGCAGGGTCCAGGCGGAAGAACAGGGCGCGCACCGAGCGGTCCCAGCTATACAGCAGATCATTGGACAACTCCGCGAGGCGTTGCAATTTTTCCGGAATTTGGGGTTGAACTTCCAGGCTAAAACGGGTTCCGGGCATGGGGTCTCCGATGGGTTGAATTGACACTCGCGGCGGTTCGGGTGCTGTGCTGTGCGCGCCGGGCCGTGCGTTGAGGGGCTTCCGGTGCTACCAGGGTATGGGATTATAGGTGATACGCTGCGCATGTCGACCGGCGCGTGGCGCGCACCTTTGCGGGGCGCGCCTGCCTCGAATTGGCAACCGCCTTGCGCGGTGCAGTGTCACACCGACCTGGTGGCGCTCAGTATCAGCAGTGTCACTCCGTCCAGAAACAGGCTGATGCCGATCAGCAGGCCTACCACCCAGAGCGCGCTGAACGGCCAGCCGATCAGCAGTACCGCCGCCAGCAGGAAAGACAGCACACCGTTGGCCATCATCCAGCCCCAGCCGGGCAGCGGGCGCATGTCCAGGGCAAAGCTGATGCCGGCGAAGCCGTCCAGGAAAAAATAGATGGCGAGCAGCAGTCCCAGCGCGGCAATGGCTACCGTCGGGTTGAAAATCACGATGAAACCGATGGTGAACAGGATAAAGGGTTTTATCCAGGCCAGTCCGTTGCGTCGGTATGAGTAGTAAACCTGGTAAGTGGAAATGCCCGCGGCGAGCAGCAGCAGCCAGCCGATCAACACCGACAGCGTCAGCGAGACAAGCCGCGGCAGCAGTATGCCGGCGAGCCCGAGCAGCAGCAGCACCCAGCCGGTTATGCGGGTATAGCGGCGGAAGTTTTCATCGAGACCGAAGCGCTCGGGTGGCTGCATCGCAGGGTTCCTGGTACGGGTGATAGCCGCTCTGGTCGGCGTTATCTGCCCATGCTACCGCAGATCAGTGGATGCGCCACCCCCCCCCGGCGTGTGCGCCGGTCAGCCGGCTGTGTGCGTCCAGTCGGGGTAGAGCGACGGCGCGCCGCCGGCCGGGGTGGTTTTCCGGGCCGCGGCGCGCGGCTGGCGCGGAAAGCCATCACTGAATGCCTGCCACAGGGGTTGCCCGGTCCAGGCGTGTCCGCCGGGCGCATACAGCACGGCCTCCAGCTCACGCACCAGCGTGTCGCCCCGGTCGAGGCGTGCGGCGAGGTCGCCGAGACTGCGCGGCGGGTGTTGCTGCCAGGTGGTTTTGGCCAGATCGAGCAGGGCGCCCGCGGCGGCCTGGGGGTTGTTTTCCGCACAGGCGCGGTGCAATCGCTCGCGCGCGGCGCTGGCGCCGGCGGCTTGCGTGGTGGCCGTTTTCGCTGTTGCCACTTCGGCAGCGCCACTACTCGCGCGCCGGCGAGCTTTGCGCGCCAGCAGCACGGTGAACACTGCCGCCAGCAGGGCCAGACCGCCGACTACCAGCCAGAGATTGGCGGGTGTTTGCACCGCCGGCCCGCGCCCGGGGCCGCTGTCAGCGCTGCTTGCCGGTGCGCTCCTGGCGGGCGCCGGCGTCGCCGACGGGCTGTTGCCCGGGCGTGCCGGCGGGGTTTGGGTCGCCGTCCCGGAAGCGTCGCCACCCGCCTGGGCCACGACCTCCCATTGCGGCAACACCGCGGTTCGCCCGGTCTGCTTGCCGGTGTCCCACCAGTCGACCTGGATTGTCGGCAGGTCGAGTTTACCGGGGGCGGTGGCCATAAACGCGAACGTCTGTTCGCTGCGACCGTACACCCAGTCGCCGTCGGTGCGGTTGGTCTGCACCGGTTTTTCGGGATAGACGCGCAACCCGTCTGTGTGGGGGATATGAATGTCGGGCAACTGGGCAGCTTCCAGGCCCTTGGCCTCGATGGTGATGGTGCGGGTTACGGGTTCGCCGGCGCGGAACTCCGGTGGCGAATCCGCCCAGCTGTCGTGCAGCACCAGCTTCGGCGTCGGTAGCCAGTTATCACCATGGTATGACGCCGGTCGCGGTTCGATGTCCAGCGACAGTGGGTTGCCGCGCAGCCGCACGCGTTTGCCGGGATCGGCGAAAGGCGTGCCGGCGAAGAAGCTGTCCTTGAAGGGGTTCTTGCCCAGCATGCGCTCCATCATGGCGTCCATGCGGTCGAACGGCGAGCGTTGGCCTGATGCCGATACCATGCGCCCGGTGAAAACGGATGGCGGGATCGTCAGCTTGCCGCTGTGTTCCGGGAAGATGGCGTAGCGCCGTTCGAGCACCTGGTAGTGCTGTCCGTCGCGGGTGGTCTGGTACTGGTGATCGTCGCCGAGACGCTCGACGGCGGCGTTATCCAGTGCGGGATCACTGAAGTCACCCTCGATCAGCGGTACGCGGTAGTACAGGCGCGTTGTATACAGAATCTGCTGCTGCACATAGGTATCAGTTGCCGCGGGCTTGATCTCGGACTCGATGAACACCGGCTGCCCGGCCCGGCCGCCCGAAACGGCGGGTTGTTCGCTGACCTTGAGCGTCAGCGCCGCGGTGCGGCTGTCACCCACCTTCAGGGCCGGCACGGTCAGCGTGCCCGAGTGCCGCGGCGCCAGTTCCACCAGCCACTGGTGCATATCGGAGCGCTGTCCGTTGATGATCTGTATCTGCTGATTCGAACTGGTGCCGAGGACGTCGAAATCCTTGTGCAAGGGTGCCAGCTCGGGTTCCCGACCCTGGTCGGCGCCGTCGGTGGCAATGCTCAGGGTGACGGTGTCCCCCGTGTAAATCGTGTCGCGGTCGAGACTGGCGTGCACATCGGCGCGCAGTACCGGGGTCGCCACCAGCAGGGCCAGCGCGACCAGGACGACGATGAGGCGACTGCCGCCCGCGGCCTGTACAGGGGTCTGTGCTGTCTGTGTGTTGCTCATGGTCATTACTCCGCTGGAAACAAATCACCAGGTTTGACGGTTGTCGCTTTGCTGCGCGCGCTCGCGCTGGCTGTATTGATAAAGAAACTTGCGGCGTAACAGTCCGCCCGGGTCGTCGGGAATGCGCCGCAGCCAACGTTCGTCGGCCTGCTGTTGTTCCCGGGTTGCCGGGTCTGCATTCCCGGGCGCAGCGCCTTTGTCGGCGGCCTGCACAGGCGGCTGCGGTGAGGGTCCGGCGGTGTCGTCGTGCGGCGTGCCTTTGCCCTTGGCCTGTTGCCGGGGCTGTTCGCTGTTATGCGAGGTATCACCGGGACGGGCCTGTGAGGCACCCGTGGCATCGGGCTTTTTCCCTGCGGACATTGCCGGTTGCGGTGTCGATGCAGCCGGGCTGTTTTTGTCGCCGGGGCTTTGCGCTTTGTTCCGGTTGCCCGGTTCACTGCTGCCGGGTTTTTCCGATTGCGTGCCCGTCTGCGCCGACTTGTCGCTGTCGCCGGCAGTCGCGTTCGACTTGTCGCCACTTGCCTGTTTGCCGCTGCCGCCCTGTTGCTGCGAACTGTTGCCGGCCTGCTGTTGTTTCGCGTCTTTTTTCCCCTGGCCGGAGCTGTTCTTGCTTTGCTGCTGCTTTTGCTTTTGCTTCTGCTGTTGCAGCAGCTTCTCCACCTGTGCCTTGTTGTAGACGGCGTCGTCGAGACTCGGGTCGGCTTTCAAAGCCTTGTCGTAGGCGGTGATCGCGTCCTGGTACCGGCCCAGCTGCGCCAGTGCATTAGCGCGGTTGTAGTCGCCTTGCGGCCCTTCGGTCTTGGCGAAAGCCTGCAGCGCCTTGTCGTAGTCGCCGGCCCGATAGGCGGCAGTGCCGAGTCGCTGCGGTTGTCTGGCCAGTGCCTGGGCGCGCTGCAAATCACCGGCCCGCAGCGCCGCGTCGGCCTGCTGGTCGCGGCGCTGCCAGAGATCATCCCAGCCGGCCGCCATGGCCGGTTGCGGTGCGCTGTACAGCACGGTCATTATCAGCAGCGGCAGAACAGTCAGCAGCCAGCCGCGGCGGAAAGCCAGCGCGGCCAGCGGCAACAGGACCAGTACCAGCCAGGGGCCCTCGGATCGCCAGATGTCGGTTTTCAGGTCGGTTTGCGCCATCTGCGTTGCCGGCGTGGCGGCAGGGCGGGGCAACAGTGTTTTGAGATCGTCGGCGTTCGCGGTCATGGTGCTGTAGTTGCCGCCGCCGGCTGCTGCCAGCTGTTGCAGCCGGGCGGGTTTCAGCGCCGCCATGACCACCGAGCCGGCGGCGTCGCGGACATAGCCGCCTTGTCCATCCGGCACCGGCGCACCTTCGCTGGTTCCTGCACCCAGCACCGATATGCGGTAGCCCGCCTTGTAAAGTCGGCGCGCCACGTCCAGCACCCGCGCGTCCTCGAATCCGTCGGTGATCAACAGGATGTCGCCGTGGCGCACACCTGCCTGTCTGAACAGCTCGGCGGCTTTCTCAAGACCGAGGTCTACACGGCTGCCCTGCACCGGCATCAACCCCGGTTGCAACGGGTCGAGCAGCGCGCTGATGGTATTGGTGTCGTTGGTAAGCGGGGAAACGGCAAACGCGTCGCCGGCGAACACCACCAGTGCGGTCTGACCTTCGCCCCGTTGTTTGAGGATATCGGCCACCTTGTACCGGGCCCGTTCCAGCCGCGAGGGTTTCAGGTCACCGCTGGACATCGAGCGCGACAGGTCGAGCACTACCACGAGGGCCTGCTGGTTGCGATAGACCGGTTGCGGTCGTTTCTGCCATACCGGGTCGGCGAGCGCTGTCACGGCCAGCAGCCAGCCGGCCGCCAGCAGCCACAAGCCCAGGCTGCCGGCATGTCGCGCCGGGCTGTTGACGACATAAGGCAGCAGGTTGCGGTCGCAAACCCGGCGCCAGTTGCTGTCGGTCTCGCCTTGACGCTGCGCCAGCCACAGCAACACCGCCAGGGGAATCAGCGCCAGGAACCAGAGCGGCTGAAGAAAATGAAAGCTTTCAGGCATGACGGGCCTCGCGAAACACCATTCGCTGAAACAGGCCGATACGGCCCAGCGCCAGCAGCAGCGTCAACAGCAGCGCGGCGCCGAGCGGCCAGCCGTAGAGTTCTTCGACCGGCCGGAAGGTTTGCCGGTCCTGGTCTACCGGTTCGATTTTGTCCAGCAACTGGTAGATCTGTTCCAGGCCCTTGATGTCGCGGGCACGGAAATAGCGCCCGCCCGTGGTATCGGCGATGGCGGTCAGGCTGTGTTCATCGAGGTCGTTGTTGGCGATACGTTGCCGGCCGAACAGGCCCTGTACGAGCACTTCGTCGGCGCCTACGCCGATGGTGTAGATACGCACGCCGGCGCGCCTGGCCAGTTGTGCGGCTTTCAGCGGCGCGACTTCGCCGGCGGTGTTGGCGCCGTCGGTCAGCAGTATCAGCACGCGGTTCCCCTGCGGCTGTTCGCGCAGGCGTTTGACCGCGAGGCCGATCGCATCGCCGATAGCCGTGCGTTTGCCGGCCAGGCCGATGGCGGCCTCGTCCAGTTGGGTGCGTACCGTCTTACGGTCAAAGGTCAACGGCGTTTGCAGGTAGGCCTGGTCGCCGAACAGGATAAGGCCGAGTCGGTCGCCGACGCGGCGATCAATGAAATCGCCGGCCACCGATTTCACCGCGGTCAGACGCGATACGGCCTGGTTGCCAACCACCATGTCCTGTGTCTGCATGCTGCCGGAGATGTCCACCGCCAGCATCAGGTCGCGGCCGCTGACGGGCAGTTGCAGCGGTTCACCGACAAACTGCGGGCGCGCCGCGGCGCAAACCAGCAGGACCCAGGCGAGCGCCGCCAGCGTCAGCCGCAGCGGGGCGGGTTTGTCCGGACCGTTCACCAGGGTTGAACCGAACACGGCGGCGAACGGCAGTTGCAGCGCGGGCCCGGCCTGCTCTGGGGCACGCGGCAGCAGTGCCGCGAGCAGCGGCAGCGGCAGGGCGGCCAAGGCCCAGGGCCAGGCGAACGTCAGGCTCATGCGCTGGCCCCCGCGTTGCGCCTGATCCACTGACGCGCCAGTGCCAGCAGTTCCTGCCGCGCGGGCGCTTCGGGCTCGCGCGTGTAGGGTGCGGTCGCCAGCACGCTGCCCGGTCCGTCGGCGAAAGTACCGCCGCCACCGGTAGCGTCGAGAAACCGCAGCCAGGCGTCGCCGCTTAACGAGGCGACTTCACTGCGCCTGTAGCGCATCAGCGCCACGCGGCGCAGCAGTGTGGAAACCGCGGACACGAACTGTGCGGGGTTGTCGAATTCGGCGCTTTCGAGTTCATCGAGTGTGGCCAGGATACGTTGTTGCAGCCGGCGGCGCCGGTAATAGCGGATGAGCACAAATACGCCGTAGCCGAGCGTTGCCGCCACCAGGGCCGCCAGCAGCCACCAGCCGGGTGCCGGTGGCCAGAACGCGGGCGGCGCGGCGGCGTGGATGTCGCGCAGATCGAGGTGCGCGGCGGCAGAGGGTGTCATGCAGCGTGCTCCGCCGGCGTGTGCGCGGGGCGCGATAGCGCACTGCGCAGCGCGCTCGGGACGTCCTCGTCGGTGGTCAGCCGGATCAGGGGTATCGCGCACTGCTGCATCAACGTCTCGGCCGCCTCGCGGCGCGCGGCGAAGTGCTCCAGCCAGGCGCGGCGACGGCTTTCCGAGCGGGTGTCCAGAATGCCCTGGCGTTCGCCGTAGCGCACGGCGTAGCGTCCTGGAGGCGGGGGCTGCAGTTCCAGCCGGTCGAGGATCTGGCAGGCAATGACGTCGTTGTGCCGGCGCAGGAATTGCAGGTGCTGTTTGCTGCCGGCGTCGGTGTTATAGAAATCGCTGAAGATGAAAACCTGGCTGCCCGGTCGGACCACGCGGCGCAGACGCAGCAGGGCCGCGTTGAGGGTGTCCCGGGCGGATAGTGCGGCGTTTGCCGGGTCGGCAGCCTCGACCAGCGCCCGGATCAGCTGCAGCGCACCGCGCTGGCCGCCCGCCGGGCGCAACTCGCGGTGCTTGCCGTGGTACAACAGCGCGCCGATCCGGTCACCGCTGTGGACGGCGGCCCAGGCGATCAATGCCGCCGCGCGTGCCGCGATAATCGATTTGAACGCACCCCTGGTGGCGAAAAACATCCCCGGTCCCAGATCCACCATCAACACCACCGGGCGTTCGCGTTCTTCCTGGTAGACCTTGACGTGGGCGCGCCCGGAGCGCGCAGTGACACGCCAGTCCATGTTGCGGATATCGTCGCCGGCCTGGTAACCGCGTGACTCGAGGTAGTCCATGCCGCGCCCGCGAAAGCGCGAATGGTGGCCGCCGGCAACAACGCTGCGGGCCGGCTGCCGCGGGCGCAACAGCAGGTCACGGGCCAGCAGGCGCAAACGAATCAGTTCGTCGCTATGAGGATGAATGCCATCCGGGACGGCCGGTTTCGCTGAGGTTCGCGCGACCGTCTGCATCACGACACCGGCACGCGCTGAATCAGTTCGTCGATGACACGGTCGCTGTCGATGCCCTCGGCCTCGGCTTCGAAAGACAGCAGGATGCGGTGGCGCAGAGTCTCGAAAGCCACCGACTGCACGTCCTGCGGCGAGACAAAGTCGCGTCCCTGCAGCCAGGCGCGCGCGCGTGCGCAACGGTCCAGGGCGATGGTGCCACGCGGGCTTGCGCCATAACTGATCCAGCGCGCCAGATCGTCGCCATAAGGTGCGGGCGAGCGCGACGCCAGTAGCAGTTGTACCAGGTACTCTTCCACCGGGGCTGCCATGTGCATGGCCAGCACCTGCTGGCGCGCATCGAAGATCTGTTCCTGGGTCAGCAGCGGCCGGTTGGGCGCAGGCGCGCTCGCCTCGGACTGCGCGCGCCGGCGCGCCAGCTCAAGAATACGTTTCTCGGCGGCGGCCTGCGGATAATCGATGCGCAGGTGCATCAGGAAGCGGTCGAGCTGGGCTTCCGGCAGCGGGTAGGTGCCCTCGTGCTCGATCGGATTCTGGGTCGCCATCACCAGAAACAGGCGCGGCAGCCTGTAGGTGGTCTGGCCGACCGTGATCTGGTGTTCGCCCATGGCTTCGAGCAATGCCGACTGCACTTTGGCGGGTGCGCGGTTGATTTCGTCGGCGAGGATCAGGTTGTGGAAAATCGGTCCGCGCTGGAACTCGAAGGCACCGCTTTGCGGACGGTAGATATCGGTGCCGGTGAGATCGCCCGGGAGCAGGTCAGGGGTGAACTGCAGGCGGTGAAAATCGCCCTCGATACGGCTCGCCAGCTCCTTGATGGCGGTGGTCTTGGCGAGCCCCGGCGCGCCTTCCACCAGCAAGTGGCCGTCCGCAAGCAGGGCGATCAGCAGGTGTTCGACCAGCTTGTCCTGCCCGATGATGCAGGTTTCCAGTTCCCGGCACAGGTCCTGGAAGGCTTCCCGGGGCGTATTTGCGGGTGTCAGAGCGGTTTGCCGGGCGGTTTCGGAGTTCATGCCTTTACCTCTTTGGTGGCGGTGTTGTCGTGAAACACAACTGAGGAGTCTGGCAGCAACGGTACAGAACGGCGCCTTACTGGAATCTTTCCGCAGGATTAAAGTTTTGTAATAAAGCCTGCGGCGGGCCGCGGCCCGCCGTAGCGGTTCAGGGGAACGCGATGACGACTTTCAGACCGGGTTCGTTATCGTGCAACTCGAGGCGCAGGTGATGCAATTGCATGACCGCCTGGACCAGGCTCATGCCCAGGCCGTTACCGGGCGTGGTGCGACTCTGCTCCAGGCGGAAGAAACGCTGGAAGACGTTGTCGCGCTGCGAGGCGGGGATGCCGGGGCCCTTGTCGCTCAGCACCAGGCGGGCACCGTCATCGGCGGCTTCCAGGCGGCAACTGATCTCGCTTCGCGGGGGGGCATACTTGATGGCGTTGTCGAGCAGGTTGGCAAGTGCCTGGAAGAGCAGGTCGCGGTCGCCCTCGAATACCGGCCGGACATCCAGGCTGGTCGCCAGACGCAGGCGTTTCTCTTCGGCAAGCGGTTCATAGAGTTCCACGACATCACCCACCAGTGCAGCGATATCGATGTCCGCGAAGCCGGCACGGGTGTCATGCGATTCGATGCGCGCAATGCGCAGCAGAGCGTTGAAGGTGTTCAGCAGACCGTCGGCTTCCTCCAGCGCCTGCTCGACGGTCGCGCGGCGGTTATCGGATTGCTCGACGTCAAGGCTGAGTTCTTCCAGCCGGTTACGCAGGCGCGCCAGCGGCGTGCGCAGGTCGTGGGCGATATTGTCCGACACACGTCGCACGCTTTCCATGAGCGACTCGATCTGGTTCAGCATGTTGTTGAGGTTGTCGGCGAGCACGTCAAAGTCATCACCGGTATTGCGGCTTGGCACGCGCCGCGAGAGATCGCCCGACATGATTTCCCGACTGGTCTCGTTGATGGCTTCGATACGTCGCAGTGTGCTGCGTCCCATCATGACACTGCCGATACCGCCGAGCACCAGCATGATGGCCAGGCCCCACAACAGGGTGGCGATAATGCGGCGTTTGGTGATTTCGAGGTCGTGGATATCCCGGCCGACCAGCAATATGAAGCCTCCGGACAGTCGGAACACGCGGGCCCGGGCCTGGTGCTCGCTGGTGTCAGTGCCACCGGCATTTTCCAGCGTGAATTCCAGCCAGCCGTTTTTGATATCCGCCCCCAGCGGCCAGCGGTCGAGGTTGCCCACCAGGGGGGCCAGGTCCTTGTCGGTGAGCAGGTACACCGAGGCCCCCGCGGGGCGCCGCGACAGGCGTTCGCTCAGCAACTGCGTCAGGCCGGAGAGACCGGCATTGCGGTAGCGCTCGGTGAGGTCGAGAATTTCGATGTCGATGGTTTCGTCCGTTTGCGCGGAGATATACGACACCGTCGACCAGTAGATGAAACCCAGCAGCATCAGCACCGAGGTGCTGAACAGCAGCATGTACAGCAGCGCGAGGCGAAACGTGGAGCTGCGCAGAAAGCGGGTGGCCATCAATCGCCGGCTTTCAGGCGGTAGCCGGCGCCGCGCACGGTGTGCAGCATGGGGGTGTCGAATCCCTTGTCGATTTTGCTGCGCAGACGACTGACGTGGACGTCGATGACGTTGGTCTGCGGGTCGAAGTGGTAGTCCCAGACGTTCTCCAGCAGCATGGTGCGCGTTACCACCTGGCCGGCGTGACGCATCAGGTATTCCAGCAGGCGGAATTCGCGCGGTTGCAGATCCAGGCGTTTGCCGGCGCGTTCGACGCTGCGCGCCAGCAGGTCGACTTTCAGATCGCCGACGCACAGGGTGGTTTCGGCACTGTCCGCGTCGGCCCGCCGCAACAAAGCGTCGAGCCGCGCCAGCAGTTCGGCGAAGGCGAACGGCTTGACCAGGTAATCGTCGGCACCGGCACGCAGGCCCTCCACCCGGTCGCCGACTTCGGCCAGCGCGCTCAGCACCAGGATCGGCGTCTTGTCGCTGGCCGCGCGCAGTGCCTGGATCAGTGACAGTCCGTCCTGTGCGGGCAGCATACGGTCCACGATCAGCACGTCGTAGTCGTTTTCTCTGGCCAGGTGCCAGCCGTCGCGTCCGTCGGCGGCGTGGTCGATCACGTGGCCGCTTTCCTTGAGGCCCTTGATGATATAGGCCGCGGTACCGGCGTCGTCTTCTACAAGCAGGATGCGCATGGGGGATGAGGCTCACATAGCGCGGCCAGTATAGTCAACTGCGTGTACTGACCGCATGCCCGCAGCATTACAATTTATTCATGGAACGATTCGTGGTGCCGAGGGTGGGAATCGAACCCACACTCTGTTGCCAGAACCGGATTTTGAATCCGGCGCGTCTACCAGTTCCGCCACCCCGGCGAGGGAACGCGCCAGTATAAGGATTCCGCCGGCCGCCGCAATACAGGAATTCCCGGCGGCCCGGTCGGGCCGCGGCCCTGTGGTACCATGCCGCGCCATGCAACTTGGCGACTTTGACTATCCGCTGCCCGAGCGCCTGATAGCGGATCATCCCGTCCAGCCGCGCAGCCATAGCCGCTTGCTGGAGCTGGCTGCGCACGGAGCACTGCGGGACCGGCGCATGACCGATTTCCCGGATCTCGTTGAGCCTGGCGATCTGCTGGTGTTCAACGACACCCGGGTCATCCCCGCGCGCCTGTTCGGGCACAAGGACTCCGGCGGCAAGGTCGAGGTGCTGGTCGAACGCCTGCTGGACGAGCGGCGGATGCTGGCGCACGTACGCGCCAGCAAGGCGCCACGCCCCGGCAGCCGCCTGCGTCTCGGTACGCCGGCGCTCGAGGTGGAGGTCGGCGGGCGCCGGGACGACTTGTTTGAGCTCGAATTCGGTGGCGAGGTGCCGGTGCTCGAGCTGCTGGAGCGCTACGGGCACGTGCCCCTGCCGCCCTATATCCAGCGGCCCGACGAGCAGGCCGACCGGGACGACTACCAGACGCTGTGGGCTGAACACCCCGGGGCCGTGGCTGCGCCGACCGCCGGACTGCATTTCGATCAGGAGCTTATCGACGCGCTGCGCGCCAGGGGTGTCGAGTCGGCCTATGTCACGCTGCACGTCGGCGCCGGAACCTTCCAGCCGGTCAGGGCCGGGCGGCTGGAAGATCACGTCATGCACGCCGAGCAGGTGCAGGTGAATGCCGCGGTGTGCGCGGCGGTCGCCGCCACCCGGGCCCGCGGCGGACGCGTGGTGGCGGTGGGGACCACCGTGGTACGCAGCCTGGAATCGGCCGCGCGGGGCGGTGAGCTGCAGCCGTATTGCGGCGACACCCGGCTGTTCATAACGCCGGGCTATGATTTCAGGGTGGTCGATGCGCTGCTGACCAATTTCCATCTGCCGCAGTCCACGCTGCTGATGCTGGTCTGTGCATTCGCCGGTTATCAGCCGGTCATGGCTGCCTACCGGCACGCCATCGCGCAGCAGTACCGGTTTTTCAGCTATGGCGATGCAATGTTTCTGCGCCGCCGCCAGGGGGGCAGTGATGCGGTTTGAACTCCTGAACCAGTGCGGGAATGCCCGCCGCGGTCGCTTGACGTTCGCCCGCGGTGTGCTGGACACGCCGGCTTTCATGCCCGTGGGCACCTACGGCACGGTCAAGGGCATGCGTCCGGAACAGGTCGCCGAGAGCGGGGCGCAGATTCTGCTTGGCAACACCTTTCACCTGATGTTGCGCCCGGGGACCGACATCATCCGCAAACACGGTGACCTGCATGATTTCATGAACTGGCCGGGACCGATCCTGACGGATTCCGGGGGCTTCCAGGTGTTCAGTCTCGGGGATCTGCGCCGGATCAGCGAGGATGGCGTGCATTTCCGCTCGCCGGTCAACGGCGACAGCGTGTTTCTCGGGCCCGAGGAGTCCATGGCCGTGCAGCGCGCGCTGGGTGCGGACATTGTCATGATATTCGACGAGTGCACGCCGTATCCGGCGGATCAGCCCCTGACCGAAGCGTCGATGCAGCGGTCGCTGCGCTGGGCGCAGCGCAGTCGCGAGGCGCACGCCGATTCGCCGGCGGCCTTGTTCGGTATCGTCCAGGGCGGCATGTATCCCGAGCTGCGACGCGCTTCGCTGGAGGGCCTCATGCCCCTGGCTTTCGACGGCTATGCCATCGGCGGCCTGTCAGTTGGCGAGCCGCATGCGGAGCGCATTGCGGTGCTCGATGCGCTGCAGCCGGTGCTGCCCGCTGACCGGCCGCGCTACCTGATGGGCGTGGGCACCCCCGAGGACATTGTCGATGCGGTTCAGCGGGGTGTGGATATGTTCGACTGCGTCATGCCGACGCGCAACGCGCGTAACGCTCACATTTTCACCACCAGCGGTACCCTGCGCCTGCGCAATGCCCGGTTTCGCGAGGATACCGGCCCGCTGGACCCGGACTGCGACTGTTATACCTGTCGCAACTACAGCCGCGCCTACCTTCACCATCTCGACAAGTGCAATGAAATTCTCGGCGCGCACCTGAACACGGTGCACAACCTGCGGTACTATCAGCGCCTCATGGCGGGTCTGAGGGCGGCGATCGAGTCCGACGGTTTGCGGGATTTTGTCATGGATTTTTATGCAAAGAGGCACCAAATGCCGCCAGCTGTGCCATAATGTCGCCTTTTTAAGTCAGGGGGATCCCGATTGCCTGACGGGTCAGGTCGCGGTGGATCACAGGGGTTCCTCGAGAATCGAAACAATATTTAAGGGAAAGTGATATGAGTTTCTTCATCAGTGATGCGCTGGCTGCAGCGCCCGCCCAGGGGCAGCCGGACCTCATGAGTTTCTTGCCACTCGTACTGATTTTCGTGGTGTTCTATTTTCTTCTGATCCGCCCGCAGACCAAGCGTGCCAAGGAACACAAGAAAATGGTCGACGGCCTCGCCAAGGGCGACGAGGTGGTCACCAACGGCGGACTGCTGGGCCGGATTACCGCTGTCGGCGAGAACTTCGTGCAGCTCAAGGTGGCCGACAACGTCGAGGTCAAGGTGCAGAAACAGGCTGTCGCCACCCTCATGCCCAAGGGCACCGGCAAAGAACTTTAATAACTCCCGCAGATCGAATCTAACCATGAACCAGTATCCCGCCTGGAAGTATCTTCTTATAGCCGTGTTTCTCGTAGTGGGCATTCTCTATGCCTTGCCCAATCTCTACGGGGAGGACCCGGCGGTACAGATCTCTTCTGCGCGCGGCACGCCGCTGCCGGACACGGTTCAGGGACTGGTGGAAACCCGCTTGGCCGACAGCAAGCTGAAGAGCAAGGCCATCGAAGCCGGTCAGAACCGGTTATTGGTTCGTTTCAACAATACCGAGGACCAGTTGGCCGCCGCGGATGTTATCAAGGAGGCCCTGGGAAACGACTACGTTGTTGCGCTTAACCTCGCGCCCTCGACGCCGCGCTGGTTGCAGGACATCGGGGCCCAGCCCATGTACCTGGGCCTGGACCTGCGCGGTGGCGTGCACTTCCTGATGGAAGTGGATATGGATGCCGCCATTCAGAAGGCGCTGGAGCGCTATTCGTCGGACCTGCGCACGGTATTGCGCGAGGCCAAGGTGCGCTATATCAGCATTCGCCCCAGCAGCGACAAACTGGCGATCAAGTTCCGCAGTGCCGAAGACCGCACCAAGGGTGAGGAGCGTATCCATGACGAGTACCGCGACCTGCAGCTGAAGGAGGTCGACCAGGGTGACAGCTACGTGCTGGACATCACCTTGAGCGAAAACGAAATGCGCGAGACCCGCAAGCTCGCCCTGCAGCAGAACATTACCACGCTGCGCAATCGCGTCAACGAGCTGGGGGTTGCCGAGCCTATCATTCAGCAGCAGGGCGACCGGCGCGTGGTGGTGGAGCTGCCGGGTGTCCAGGACACGGCTGCGGCCAAGCGTATCCTCGGTGCCACCGCTACGCTGGAGTACCGCGCCGTCGACACCCAGCACGATGTCGAGGCGGCGCTCAACGGCAAGGTGCCCGCCGGTTCGCGACTTTACAAGACTCGCGATGGCCGACCCTACCTGTTGAAAAGCCGCGTCATCGTCACCGGTGACCAGATCATCAATGCGCGCTCGGGTTTCGACAACAACAGCGGCAGTCCGCAGGTTTCGGTGACCCTGGATGGCAAGGGCGCGCGGAAGATGCTCGAATTCACCAAGGAAAATGTCGGCAAGCCGATGGCGGTGGTGTTCATCGAAAACAAGACCACATCGCGCATCGTCGATGGCAAACCGGTGATCAGCAACCACCAGGTCGAAGAAATTATCAGTGTCGCCACCATCCGTGATGTGTTCAGCAAGAAGTTCCAGACCACCGGCCTGGACAGCCCGCAGGAAGCGCACGAACTGGCGCTGCTGCTGCGCTCGGGCGCGCTGGCGGCCCCCATCCGCATTATCGAGGAACGTACAGTGGGCCCCAGCCTGGGCGCGGAAAACATCGAACAGGGTTTCGAGTCGGTGGTGATCGGCTTCTGCCTGGTGCTGGTGTTTATGGGCTTGTACTACAAGGTGTTCGGCCTGGTGGCGGACCTCGCGCTGGCTTTCAACCTGGTGCTGATCGTGGCGCTGCTGTCAATGTTGCAGGCGACGCTGACCATGCCGGGTATCGCCGGTATCGTGCTGACGGTGGGTATGGCGGTTGACGCCAATGTGCTTATCTTCGAGCGCATCCGCGAAGAACTGCGCAACGGCAACACACCGCAGGCAAGTATCCATGCCGGCTATTCCAAGGCGTTCTCGACCATTGCCGATGCCAACGTGACGACGCTGATCGCGGGTATCGTGTTGTTCAGCTTCGGTACCGGGCCGATCAAGGGCTTCGCGGTCACCTTGTCGCTGGGCATCATCACCTCGATGTTTACCGCCATCATGGGTACTCGTGCGGTGATAAACTTGGCTTACGGCGGACGCCGCTTGCAGCGTTTGCCGATATAACCTGGAAAGTCTCATGCATATACTGGATAAAGGCACGCACATCGATTTCATGGGAAAGCGCAAGCTGGCCATGGCCTTCTCGCTAACTCTGATACTTATATCGCTGGTTCTGCTGTTCACGCGCGGTCTGAGTTTCGGTATCGATTTCACCGGCGGCACACTGATCGAGGTGGCCTACCCGGATGCCGTCGAGCTGGGCGGTATCCGCGATGTGTTGCAAGAGGCGGGTTTCAGCGACATCCAGGTGCAGCATTTCGGTACCGCCCGGGATGTCCTGATCCGCATCGCGCCGCGTGCCAACACAGCCAGTGCGAAACTCAGCGAAGATGTCATGACCGCGCTGAAGGGCGCCGATTCCGCGGTTGAAAAACGCCGTGTGGAATTCGTCGGTCCGCAGGTGGGTGGTGAACTCACCGAGCAGGGCGGTTTGGCGGTGTTGTACTCGTTGATCGGTATTCTGATTTACGTGGCGATGCGCTTTGAGTATCGCTTTTCGCTGGGCGCGGTGGCGGCGTTGATCCATGACGTGATAATCACGCTCGGTGTGTTCTCCCTGTTCCAGGTAGAGTTCGACCTGACAGTGCTTGCCGCTATCCTGGCCGTTATAGGCTACTCGCTCAACGATACCATCGTGGTGTTTGACCGCATTCGCGAAAACTTCCGCAAGATGCGCAAGGGCTCGCCCACGCAGATTATGAATGCTTCGATCAACCAGACCTTGTCGCGCACCCTGATGACCTCGGGAACGACCATGCTGGTACTGGTGGCGTTGTTTTTGCTCGGCGGCGAAATCATTCATTCTTTCGCCCTGGCGCTGATCGTCGGGGTGTTCGTCGGTACCTACTCGTCGATTTTCGTTGCCGGCGCGTTGTCGCTGGCCCTCGGGGTGAGCAAGGCGGACCTGATGGCTGTCGACAAGGAAGGCAAGGAAGTCGACCAGACGCCCTGACCGGCCGGCGATGAGGCGACCAAACGGCCGCTATGGGCTGAAAACACTCTGAGGTGAGGCTTGCAGCCTTCGGCCTGATCCGGTTGACACGGGTAGAGCACGCAAAAAAACGGCAGCCGAGGCTGCCGTTTTTTTGTCCGTTTGTGTACGCGATCCTGGTGACAGACCTTCGTCAGCTGCCCATGACCGCAAAACTGCGAATGAACGGCCCGGCCATGCGCGGGTCCTTGACCATCGCGGTGTAATCGCCAATGTTGAACTTCAGTTTACGGGAGGTATAGGCCATGCCCAGACCCATCATGCCGGGTGGTTTGCTCATCCATTTTGTCCAGCTATCCGGCGTGGCACGCAGATCCCAGTTCAGGTCCTGGTCCGAGTAGTCGCCGGCCTCGACGACGTGGCCGTTTTCGACCCGGATGAAGCCCCGCGGTTTTGCTTCCCCGTCAAAGCCATAACCGATCGTTGAATTGAAACCGATTTTCTCAAGCGCACCGGCCAGTTCACTGTCGGCGTTCCAGCGTTCCTTGAACCCGTTCATCCACTCCGCAGAAAACATGTCAGACATCTCATGGTCTCCTCTTGTTGAGTTATATTTATGCGAGCAGCTAGTAACTTAGCGATACGCAGCTCCTTTAAGTGAACCTCGGATCAAGCTCCTCTGACAGAACTCTGAATCGGTAACCCACTTCCGGTAAAGATAGCACACCTGCGCAATTTACCCACCACTTTAGGGGCTTCGTCAGTGTACGACTGGATGATTGGCTACCTGGGCGACGTCGCCCAGGTGAGCGCGAATCTTGCATATGACCCATGCAGCGCCGGTATTCAGGCATTTTCGGCCTCGTGCAGAGCCCGCCACGGATGCAAGAGAGTTCATAATATGTTGATTGAAAAAGAGAATATATGCGAAGTGTGCCAGGACAAAGTGGTTCGCCTGGGGTTCAGTGTGAAAGACCGCAGCACGGGCGGCCTGATCCAGTACGGCGACGACCTGGTCTATCTGCATGGTGGCTATGGCGGGGCGTTCCCGAAAGTCGAGCTGGCCATGGAAGGCCGCCGGGTGGGCGACCACGTCACGCTGGAGCTGTCGCCCGACGAGGGCTACGGGCTCCGCCGTTCCGAACTGGTGCTGACGCTTCCCAGCGATGAATTCGCCGATGAAATGCCCGAAACCGGCGAGGCGGTTGACGGCCAGCTGCCCGACGGTCGCAGCATGACCTTCACGGTGTCTGCCGTCGCCGACGGACAGATCACGCTGGATGGCAATCATCCCTTTGCCGGCAAGCACCTGGTGTTTGCATTCGAGGTGCTGGAAATCCGTGCGTCGACCAAGGCCGAGCGCAGCGCCGGTTTTGCCTTCGACGCAATGTTCTGCTGAATTCCGCGGGGCTTGACCGGAATCAACGCGGGTCACGGCCTTTATACTTTAACCTGTGTAGTGTGTAGTCCGGCCGCGATGCCGGCAGGGGTTTGAGTATGAAAAAGTTTTCCATTCTGATCGGTTTGCTGGCCGCGCTGGTGCAGCCGGTTCGGGCAGATATCCTGGTGCTGGTTCACGGCTACATGGCCGACGCGGGCACCTGGGACGTCAGCGGTGTCACGCAGGTGCTGGCCGCCAATGGCTGGCAACCCGCCGGCGTGCTGACCGTCACCCCCGAGGGGGGCCTGCCGCCACTGGCTGCACAGCCGGCTGCCGCCAACAGAAGTTACAGTGTGAATCTACCCGCGGCGGCGCCGCTGCAGGTGCAGGCGACGGACCTGGCCTGGTTGCTGGGCGCCATTCGCCAGCGCTACCCCGATGAGCGTCTGATCGTTGCCGGCCATTCGGCGGGGGGCGTGGTGGCGCGCATGCTGGTGATCGGTGGCAACCCGTTCCACATCGACACGCTGGTGACGATTGCCTCACCCAACCTGGGCACGCCCCGGTCAGCGCAGGGGCTGGACGTGGTGGATTTCAATCCGTTCTTCTGCCCCGGTCCCGGGCTGGAGTTTCTCAAGTCGGTGTTCGGAGGCAGCGAGTATGACTACCTGGAACATTCCCGCGGTGCGCTGGTTGACCTGCTGCCGGCCGAGTCCGGTAACATCCTCGCCTGGCTGAATCAGCAGCCCCATGCCGACATCAATTATTACGCCATTGTTCGCGGTTCGCCCTATGCGCCGGGCGACAGTATCGTGCCGGCTTACAGCCAGGATCTGAACAATGTGGTGGCGCTGCGCGGGCGCGTACATACTCTGTTCACGCCCGCCGGGCATGGGCTGAATCCGCAGGATGGACAGTTGCTTGCCAGTCTGCTGGCGCAGCCGTCTGCGCCACCGGTGACCGCTCAATAGCGGCGGCAACGGCGCTATCTGTCTGAGCGCCGTTAAAGGCGTTATCGGAAACCGGGCTGGGGCGGGGCGCATGGCGCGCGCGGTATTCAGCGGGCTTTGCGGACTTCCTCGAAGGGATCCTGCTCGTCATCCGCCGGCAGAATCTTGTGACACAGGTCGCTGCTGCGCCTTTCGCAGCTTTTGTCAGCGGCTGCGCGGATCGTCACTGCCGCCCACACCGCGGCAATGCCCCAAAGCCCCAGCCCCAGCAGCACGGTGTTCCAGCTGGGCCCCATGAGGTTGGTCGGGCCGCCGACCACGCCATAGCCAATGGCAACAATGCCGGTCAGCCAGAACACGGCGATAGGAGCGGCACAGCAGCCGGCGCAACCATACCGGCAAACAGCAAAGGGTGGTGTCAGAAAAGTCAGGAGTGCGCGCTTCATTATGGTCTCTCCGCCTGCCTCGCCAGGCTGATTACCATATAGCACAGTCGCGAAGGCGATAACAAGGGCGCGCCGGGGCAGGGAGCCTAGCGGTGACGTTTCCTGAACGCCAACACCGCCGCCTTCCGGGCCTGTCCGCGCGCGCGCAGGCGTATGCTGCGAACCGGGGTCGCTGGTTTGTTTTGGGAAGCTGACGAGTCGTCCTGATTCGTTCGGTTGCCGGCGTGGTCGAGTACATCCTGGCCAATCTTGCGGAGTGCCTTGTCACTTAGCGTCATAAACTTCGTGGGCGCCTTTATCGTTGTTCTGCAATGCGGTACAGCTTGTTTTTCAGTCGCGCTCCGGGTGTTGCGCCACTGCTGAGTCTAGCGGCACGGCAGGCCCGGGCTTGAACCGGCCGGGCCGGTCTCAGGCTTGCAGCTCGGGTGTCAGGTGAGGGCGGATTTCACGCAGCATGGCGGGAAACAGCTTCGGCGCTGCGGCGACAATATTGCCGTTCTTCATGAAATCGTGACCCCCGGCGAGATCGCCGACGAGCCCGCCGGCCTCGCGTACCAGCAATACGCCGGCGGCCATGTCCCACGGGTTGAGACCGATTTCCCAGAAGCCGTCGAAACGCCCGGCAGCGACGTATGCCAGGTCCAGCGCCGCGGAGCCGGGCCGACGAATGCCGGCGCTGTCAACGATCAGTGCCTTGAACATTTCCAGGTAGGCGCTGAGGTGCCCCTGGTCCTTGTAAGGAAAACCGGTGCCCAGCAATGCGCCCTCGAGAACGGTCTGTTTGCTTACCCGGATGCGCCGGTTGTCGAGTTGGGCGCCGCCGCCGCGACTGGCCGTGAACAGCTCCTGGCGCATGGGGTCGTAGATCACCGCCTGTTCGAGCCGACCCTTGTGTTGCAGGGCGATGGAGACGGCATACTGCGGGAACCCGTGGAGGAAGTTGGTGGTGCCGTCCAGCGGGTCGACGATCCACAGGAACTCGTCACCGCTGCCATGCTGACCGCTTTCCTCGGCGAGGATGCCGTGATCGGGGAAGGCCTTGCGGATCACCGCCATGATCTCGTTCTCGGCCTGGCGATCGACTTCCGAGACGTAGTCATTGCGTTCCTTGCTGGTGATGGTGAGTTCATCGATACGGGTAGACTGGCGGACGATGATGTCACCGGCGTTGCGCGCAGCGCGCACCGCAATGTTCAGCATGGGATGCATAGGAATTTCGCTGTCAGGGAACCGGGCTGGCGATTGTACCGGGTTGACCGTGGCCTGTGAATAGCGCAGGCCCGCAGCGATGTGCCCGCGCCCCGGGGCTTTGCTGCGGCGTTTGTCGGTGTTTGCTGGTGTGGCGGGCGGCTAGTGTCTTTCGCGCTGGTACTCTTCGCGCAGCCGGCGGCGCTGTTCCGGCGTCATTTCCTCGTATTGGCGCCGCTGTTGTTCGACCTCGCGGCGTTTCTGCGGTGGCAGGTCCAGGTAGCGTTGCGCCCCGCGGCGCATTTCCTGCTGGCGCTCGCCACTGTAGCCGTCCCACTGATTGCGGTAGCGCCGCAACGCGTCCTGTTCTTCCGGACTCAGCGATTGCCAGGGGATGTCGCCGCGCTGGGCCAGGTACAGGCGGTAACTGTCAACGCTGGCCCGGGCGTTAGTGCTCAGCAGTATGATCAGGCCGATGCCGATGGCATAAAGTGTCTTTTTGCGCATAGGTCTCAGGTCGAGGAGTCGCCAGGGGCCTTATGGTCGGCCAGCCAGAGGTAGAAGTCCAGATCCTCATAGAGATCGGGTACGCTCTGGCTGCTGGCGGCGACTTGCGGGCTGTCGCTTCCCGGTCCCGGCAGCAGACTGAACAGGGCAACCGTCACCAGCGCCACGGCCGCGGCGGCGGCCACCGGGATCAGCAGCCGTGGCCGGTGCGCCGCAGGCGCAGCCAGAGCCTCATGGCGCAGCCGATCAAGCCGTTCGTCCGGCACGGGGCTGGCCGCGCGAAGTTGCGCGGGCCACTGGTAGGCGCGACGGCAGTAGTCGCACTGTTGCAGATGCGCTTCGAGCGATGCCTTCTCCAGCGGGCTGTCGTCGAGCAGTCCGGACCGCAACCGGTCCAGCCGCTCGCTGTCCGGATGTTGCTCAGGCTTGTTCATGTTCCCATACCTCAGCGAGTTGTTGGCGCAGGGCGCGCAACGCACGAAAATGATGTTGTTTGATACTGTTCGCGGAAACACCCAGAGTATCGGCGGTCTCCTGAATACTCAGGCCCATCTGTTCACGCAACAGGAACACCTGCCGTTGGCGCTCCGGCAGTGTGCCTACCGCCTGTTCGATAGCCTGTTTGAGTTCGCCGGCGACAGCCCCGTTCTCGGGGGCGCCGATACCGGCAGCGTGCTCGTTTGCGGGCAGGTCGGCCTCCTTGAGCTGTTCATCGTCGTCAGCGTCAACCAGCCTGAGGCCGGTCAGCGACAGCAGCTTGCGGCCGGTTTTTGCCAGCAGCCGCTTGCGACGCTGGTCATTCACGCGGCTGTTGAGCACGCTGCGAAACAGGGCCGGCCAGGCCGATTCGGGTTTGTCGCGGTAGTACTCGACGAAGCGCAGCATACTGTCCTGTACGACGTCGAGCGCGGTTTCCCGGTCCCACAGGGCACCGTAGGCGACTTGATAGGCCTTGCGCTGTATCCCACCGAGAAAGTTGTCCAGTGACATTCGCTCACTCACGCGCCCGGTGCCGGGAAGTTCCATATCCATCGGGTTAAAGAATACGCTGTCGCCGGCTGTACAGCCAGCCGGCAACAACAGCAGCTCATCACTACCGGTGGTTTTCGGCATACGCGGGATACTTCCCATTATGGTGTTTGCGCTCGGCGTGCCCGTTGCCGTGATCGTCTCTGCGCCCATGCCGATCGTGGCCCTGCCGTTTGTGATCGTGCCTGTCGAAATGATCCTCATAGGAATAGTGATCGCCGTAGCGTTCCCGGTGCTGCCTGTTATGCGTGAATCCGTGGGGCCGATAGCCGCGAAAGTGGCGGTCGCGCCAGGGGTTCACGTAGCGGTAATAGTGCGGCAGCTGGTAGGCAGTATAATAGCTTCCGGTGGCGTGAATCACGCTGGGCCGATGATCGGCCTGCGCCGTCTGGATCAACCCGAAGCCGGGTATCGCCAGGATAAGAACAGCCAGTTTTCCGTAGAGATTTCGCATTGTTCGCTCCTCGTCTGATTACAGGGCTTACTAACGCGGTACGCGGGCCGGGGTTAACAGGCCGGCGCCGTTCTTTTTCGGGGGGGTGCAAGTTCTTGACGAGCAGGGTGTTTCCTGTATCTGTGCCATAGGCGCGGGCGCCGCCAGCGCATATAATCAGGTTTTGTGTGCGCGGCGTCGGTCAGCGACCGTGGATTCGCTTGACAGTGGCTTGCCGTGAGCAGATGATCCGGCGCCGGCGCGGTCTGGCTCCCGGTTTTTTTTTGCGTGAGCTTGTGCTGGCACGCGCATGCTCGCGTTGAGGGATTGAACCAGTGTCGTTTTTGACTACCAAACGTACCTTGCTGGCGTTGCTGCTGGTGCCCGCCGTCCTGCTGTTGGCAGGACTTGCGGTGATTGCGCTGGTCGACGATGCGACGCTGGTGTCCTGGGTGGTAAGAGGGATCGAGTCAGCGAGCGGTACACAGATCACTTACCGGCAACCCGCGAGCCTGACACGCGGCTTTGCACCGGAACTGCAGTTCGAGGCGCTGCAGATTGTCGACAGCCGGCAGTCGTTTCAGGTGGCGTCCGATTCCCTCGATATCCAGGTCAGTTTGCCCGCCCTGTTGAGCGGTCGCCTCGATGTTTTGCGTTTGGTACTGGGCAATACCCGCGTCCAGGTGCTGCGCGCGCCCGGCGGGGGCGGTGGCGTGAGTGTCGATCCGAAACTTTTCTGGTTCAAACCGGTACTGCACGAGGTTCGTCTGGCCCGTTTGTCCGTGTCTGCGCAGGACCGCGACTGGAAAATAGCTGCCGGGACGATCAGCGAACTCAGTCTGCAACTGGCATCGGACGATGCCACGCCCGAGCTTTCTGCAGACGTGAGGGTGCTGGCTGATGTTTTGCACATTGACGCCACACTGCCAGCCTTCTTTCACGTCGGCCGTAATCAGCCGTTGCCGTTTGTGGTCAATGTCAAAGGCGCTCTTGCCGATGTCGAGATCAAGGGCCAGGCGGACTTTGCGCCGGCCGGCGCGGGCATCGACGCGCGCCTGCAACTGCATACCGGGGACCTGTCAAAATGGCCCACGGGTGTTGATGGCCTGCGGGTTCCCGGCGAACTTACCCTGGCGGCGGTTGTTTCCGGACCGTTCGAGCAGCTCGCGGTCTCGGATATCAAGGGTGAGTGGAACGGTCCCGACCATTCAACGGCGCAGCTCGACGGCCGTATAGGCAAGCTGCTCGAACTTGGCGGCATCCGTATGAACCTGGACGCTGCTATTCACAAGCCGGACTGGCTGACCGGGCAGTTGCCCGACAGTCTGGCGCCGATCGCCCGGGCCGGGGTGAAAGCGACGTTAACGGGTACCCGCGAACGGCTGGCGGTCGACGACTTTCAGCTTGATGCCGAAACCGCCGAACAATTGAAGATTGGTGTTGGCGGACGCTTCGAGCTTGGGCAACAGGCGGACGGCGGTTTCGCTGCCGAGCAGATTGCCGCGACCCTGGATTTTGCGGCCCCCACCACACGGGCGGCACGCGGTCTGTTGTTCGATAGCGTCCCGGAGTTCGGCGCCATCACCGGGCGTGCCGATATTCGTTCCGTCACCGGCCCACCGGCATTCGACAACGTCGCTGTCGCGACACAGGATGGGAGCGGCACTTCGGTCAAGATCAACGGCACGATAAGACAATTCCCCCTGAGCCCGGATGAACCAAACCGGGGTTACGCTCTGAACGTAGCCATTGCGGCGGACAAGGCGGGTGCGGCGCTTGGCGCTGTTGGCCTTGACCTGCCGCTCAGCGGACCCCTCGATCTCGGTTTCAGGATAGCAGGCGACACGCCCGCGCTGCAGTTAAACGATATCCGCCTGGTAGCAGGCACCAACAGGGCGCTGGTGATCAAGGTCGGCGGCAGTTTGGGTTTCGGCGACTGGGCACAAGCAGATCCGCTCAAAGATATCGCTCTTGAAATCGACGGCTACAGTCGTACCACCGCAGCACTGGGGAAAATTACGGATGGTGGGGCATTGCCGGAGCTGGGTGCACTTGAGGCGCACGGCCGGGTTCGCACTGTGTCGGGCAAACACCGGTTGGATGGTTTTTCGCTGCGCACGGTGAAGAGTGCGGCGGTACAGGTGGCGGTGACAGGATCCGCATCCAATCTGGATGTGTTGCCGAAGCCGGCGCTGACCGGCATACAACTTGAACTGGTGGGCAAGGGCGGGGACACCGCGGCGCTCAACCGTCTGTTCAGTTTGCGACGCGAGTGGATACCGCCTGCGGGTGCTTTCGAGTTGCGTTCCCGGATCACCGGAAGCGACCAGGCTATCACCATCGGCGAGACACACCTGGTCGCCGGCAACAAGGCTGTGCTCCAGGTGTCGCTATCCGGCCAGGTGGGCAGGCTGGACGCCCGTGGTGGCTGGGCGCTGCATGGCACTGACCTGAAGCTGGAAGCCGCGGCCGACAGCAGCCAGGCGCTGGCAAAAGCCGAAGGCTACCGGCTGCCGCCGCTCGGTCCGCTGTCGGCGAGCGCGACGATTAAAGACAGGAATGCAAAACTCGCCCTGGATGACCTGCGTCTGCGTATCGGTTCGGCAGGCCGTGTCCCGGCGATGTCAGCATTTGGGCGTATCGATGACCTGTATGCGTTCAGGAACGTCGATATCGACGCCATGCTGAATATCGACGGTCACAACCTGGCCGCATTTGCCGACAGGCAGGCCGTCCAAGACCTGGCGCCATTGACGGGGAGTATGCGGATAGCGGACCGCAACGGCGCTGTGGGCATACAATCGCTGCGCCTGAGCAGCGACGACCCGGCTCTGCATGTCGATATCAATGGCAGTTTCGTCGATTTCCAGAAACCCCGGACACTCAGGCTCAATGCCGAAGGCAGGGCGCGTGACCTGGCGCTGATCGGCGCGCTGTTCGACCAGGAATGGCCGGCGTACGGGCCAGTCGATATCAATGGCGACCTTGGCCAGGACGGAAACCTGACGAAGCTGGCTTTAACGCTAAAGGCCGGGCCCAAGGCTCTGGAGGCCAACCTGCACGGCAACTTCGACACCGATCCGCCGCGCTTCGGGGGCAAGGTCACCCTGCATGAACTCGCGCTGCCGGATTTCTTCCAGAAAGTCGCCGACCAGCGTGCGGAGCGCGAAAAGGCCGCGGAGAAAGTTACCCAGGCGCTGTTTTCCCGCGAGCCGATCGATCTCGGCTGGTTGAAGACCTTTGAGCTGAATCTTGGCGTTCATGTGGCGTCTTTCGACCCGGCGTCTTCACCGGCCCGGTCGGCCGACGTGACCGTAACAGTGCACTCCGGTCTGCTGAAGGCCGGCCCGGCGGTGGTGACTTATCCCAAAGGGCAATTGAAGCTGGCATTGTCTGTGGACGCACGCGACAAACCGCAGTTTACCTTCAGGGCCTATGGAAAGGATATCGATCCCTGGCGGGATATGCCACGCTGGGCGCAAGCAAACGAGGCGGGCTTTGGCGCCGCTATGGACGTGGATATCCACCTCGATGCCAGCGGCAGGAGTGTTTACCAGCTGGTTTCGTCCCTCGACGGCGGTCTGTTTGTGACCTCGACGCACGGCAAGATTAGTCGCTCCCTGGTGGATCTGCTGTTTGTCGATATCGCCGGCTGGGCAGCCAGCAAGATCAGCGACAGCAAATACCTGGATATCACCTGTGGCGTCGCCGACTTCACGGTGAAAAATGGCGTTGCATCCACCAGGGGCTTCTTCCTCGATACGAAGAACATTACGATCACCGGTGATGGAGACATAGACTTCGGCAAGGAGCAGATTAACTACGTGTTTATCCCGAAGAAGAAAAGCCGCGTCATACTCAAGGCGGAACCGGTGAAGGTGAAAGGCCCGTTGCTGAATCCTTCGGTTACCGCCATTCCGGTAAAGTCCGCGGCGTTGACATTCGGCACCTTGCTGTTCGCGCCGTATGTATTTGTGGGCTTGACGGCGTCTGACTACATTCGGGAGAAATTTGGTGCCGAAGGCACCGATACACCGTGCCTGAACTATGAAAGGACTCGCGAATTGAGCGACAATGCCGCGGATTTGCCCTCAAAACAGTGAGCCCAGGCGGTGTTAACACAGTGCGGGGAGTGCAGCACCGTGCTCCGGTTGCGCAGTTTCCGTGCGCTCAGTTGTGTCTGCCCAGCGCCTGTCCCATGCGCAGCGGTTGCTCCGTGGCCAGGTTGTCCAGCCACTCGCCCCGGTCTTTGCCGAACAGCACAATCACGGTCGAGCCCATGTTGAATCGGCCCATTTCCTCGCCGCGTGCCAGCTCGATGCCGGCCTGCGTCATGTCCTGCACCTCCACGCGGGGCCTCGGCGGCGGCGTTACCAGGCCTGACCAGACGGTCTCGATGGCTGCGACGTTGATCGCGCCGACCAGTACCACGGCCATCGGACCAGCGTCGCCGTCAAACAGGGTGACGAGGCGCTCGTTGCGGGCAAACAGGCGCGGCACCGTACGCACGGTGTGGGCGGCGACGCTGAACAGCCGGCCAGGCACATAGACGGTTTCTCGCAGTTTGCCCCCGAGCGGCATGTGCACGCGGTGATAGTCGCGCGGCGACAGGTAGACAGTGATAAAGCTGCCGTCCCGGAAGGGTGCTGCGCGCTGCTGGTCACCGCCCAGCAGCTCAACCACGCTGAAACTGTGGCCCTTGGCCTGAAACACCGCATCCCTGTCTATGCCGCCGACCTGGCTGATGTGGCCGTCGGCGGGACTGACGACAGTGCTTTCGTCGCCCTCCAGAGGGCGTGCCCCGGCGCGCAGCTCGCGGGTGAAAAAGGCGTTGAAGGTCGGATAGTCCTCGGGACGCTGGTAACGCGCCTCGCTCCAGTCGACCCGGTAGGTGTCGGCGAACCAGCGAATGAACGCGTTCTTGAACCAGGGGGTTTCAATCCGGGTCAGCTTGTAGGTCAGGCGCGAGATGGCGTGTTGGGGCAGCGGGTACAGTGCCCAGGATTTCAGGTAGTCCAGCCAGCCTGCGGCCTGTTGCTGTGGCCGGTTCAAGGCTTTTTTCTGACCACCGCCGTGACGCTGACACTGCTGTTGTCATCGAAGTGCAGCATGAATTCCACTTCGTCGCCCGCGCGGAGCCGGGTGTCGGGCGCCGGCATCATCAGGTGATAACCGCCAGGTTCCAGCGCGACAGAGCCATGCGCCGGTATCGGAATGCTGTCCTGGTGAAGCATGCGCGCCATACCGTCGACCGTTACCGACTTGTGCATCATGACCTGCGCAAACGCCGGGCTTTCGACCCCGATCAGCCTGGCGTCCCGGTCCGTGGGATTGGTGATCACCAGATAGGCGGCCATCATGCTCGCACCGGGCGGCGCTTCCCGCACCCAGGCGCCGTCTGCCATCAGGCCGCTGTCGGCGGCCGCCAGCGAGATTATCAGGGACAGCAGCAGGAGACTCAAACGGCGCTTCATTGGCTTGCCTCGTAATAGTTCTTTATCAGCAGAAAGTCGCTGGCGATCTTGTCCGCGTCGTGCGGCACGTTGAACAGTGCATGGAAACGGCCGTCCGGGTCGAACAGGACGACTGCTGCGCTATGATCGATAAGATAGTCATTATCCTTGTCGCCCGCCGATTTGACATAGAGAATGCCGAGCTGGCGCGTCAGGCGGTGGATTTCCGCGGGATCGCCGGTCGCGGCGATAAAGTCCGGATAGAAGTAGGCGACATATTTTGCGAGCATTTCCGGCGTGTCGCGTTGCGGGTCGACGCTGACGAACAGGCCCTGAGGCATGGCACCGGGCTGCAGGTTTTCGTTCAGCCGACGCATCACCCGGCCCAGCATGCCGAGCGAGGTGGGACAGACGTCCGGGCAGTGCGTGTAGCCGAAAAAGGCAAAGGTCCAGTGCCCCTTGAGATCGTCGAGGGTAAACGCTTCACCCTTCTGGTTTATAAGGTTGAAGTCGGCAATCGGCTTGGCCGAGGGTAACAGGGTTGCCTGCTGGAGTTGCGGTGGCTTTGGCGGGCTGCAGGCCGTCAGCAGTGCGGTGGCCAGCAACAGCAGTATAATCCGCATCAGCGGTGATGATCGGGTGCGGTGATTCGTCATGGCGACGCATTATCTCACCGATGACCGACAGGCGGTAGGGCGCCGGCCGTGCGTGTTGCAGTCCGCAGTGGACGTATTGGCGAAAACAGAGGCAGATGGTTTGACAGCGATACCGGAAGAATTGAGGACCCTCGGCGACTTGATCCGCTGGGGTGCAAGCCGTTTCAACGCCGCCGGCCTGAGTTTCGGCCACGGTACCGAAAACGCTTTTGACGAGGCGCGCGTGCTGCTGTGTCACGCCTTGAGCCTGCGCTTCCGGTTTGCCGACGACTATCTCGCGGCGCGTCTGACCGGCGACGAACGGGCGGCCGTTTGCGCCTTGTTCGAGGAACGTATCGCCAGTCGCAAGCCGGCGGCCTACCTGACCCACGAGGCCTGGTTTGCGGGACTGCCGTTTTATGTCGACGAACGTGTGCTGGTGCCGCGTTCACCCATGGCCGAGTGGATCGAGCGGGGTTTTGCGCCCTGGCTGGAAGCCGAGGAGGTGGACCGGGTGCTGGATCTGTGTACCGGCAGCGGTTGTATCGCCATTGCCTGCGCGGCGCATTTCGATAACGCGGAAGTCGATGCCACGGATATCTCCGCCGACGCGCTGGAGGTCGCGCGGCAGAATGTCGTACGCCACGATCTGCAGGACTGGGTACACCTGTTCAAATCGGACCTGTTCGATGACCTGCCCGTCGAGCAGTACCAGCTGATTGTCAGCAATCCGCCGTATGTCTCCGCCGATGAAATGCAGGGCCTGCCGGACGAGTATCGCCACGAACCCGAGATCGGCCTGCTCGCCGACAAACAGGGCCTGGAGGTGGTGGTGCGTATACTCGCCCAGGCAGGTGACTACCTCACCGAGGACGGCATACTGGTCATGGAGGTCGGCAACAGCGAAGAAATGCTGGTCGAGTGTTTTCCGGAGGTGCCGTTTACCTGGCTGGAGTTCGAACGCGGCGGCCAGGGTGTGTTCCTGCTGGAAGCGGCACAGGTGCGGGAGTGTCAGTCGGTGTTTGCCGCGGCGCTGGGACGGTAACGCCGTAGTGGCTGTCCTGTCGAACAGGGCGGGTGCCGACGGGCGCGATCGCTGTCATGGCTTCGCCAGCGCCGCCGACCCGTTGCGAGCCCCTCCGCGGCGAGGTTTTTCGCAGGGTTCGATGACCTGATTGTATGAGGAGGGCATATGTTGGGAAGACCGAAAACCCCTGAACAATATGTGGATCTGGTGGACCAGGCCCTGTTCGAGATCGACGACTTGCGCCTGGCGGCCGAGTACGACATGGATTCCATGGGTGCGGCCACAGAGTTCCTGGACGAACTGGAACAGGACGTGCGCAGGCTCCGGGAGTCGATGGCCGACGGCAGCTACCGCTTCGGCAAGGACAATCTGCCGTTCGTTAAAGTGGTCGAACCCCAGGACGAACGCGTGTTGCCTTTCAAACAGTTACTGCTGAAAATTAATGAAACGCATATCCACGGGCTGGACGTCGAGGATGACTGACGGCCGCGTCTTGACGCAGATCAAGGCGCCGCCGGGCGCCGCCGATTAGCCTGCTATGAAGCCGCTGGAGACCGCTATGTACGACAACCGCGTCGAATTCGACGCCGACCTGATTCAGCGCTACGCCGGTAGCGGGCCGCGGTATACCTCGTACCCGACAGCCATGGAGTTTTCCGCGGCCGTTGATGAGCGCACCTATATCGACTGGGTGCGCGCCAGCAGCGCCATCGGCCGCCCGCTGTCCTTGTATGTCCATATCCCTTTCTGCGCGCATGTCTGCTACTACTGCGCCTGCAATAAGGTCGTCACCGCCAACCGCGCAAAGGCCGAGCCTTATCTCGACAGCCTGTACCGGGAGATCCGTCTGCAGGCGTCACTGGTTGATCCGGACCGCCGGGTCGAGCAGTTGCACTGGGGTGGCGGTACGCCGACCTTTCTCAGTGACAAGCAGATCTGCGATCTGATGCGGGTCCTGGGCGAGAACTTTTACCTGCTGGAAGACGACAGCGGCGAGTATTCCATCGAGATCGATCCACGCGAGCTGCGCGCCGATACGCTGGTGGTGTTGAGAGAGATCGGTTTCAACCGCGTCAGTCTCGGTGTGCAGGATTTCAATCCCGAGGTCCAGCAGGCCGTGCACCGAATACAGAGCCACGAACAGACGCTGGGCGCACTGCGCCAGGCGCGCGAGCTGGGTTTCCGTTCCACCAATATCGATCTGATGTACGGTTTGCCGCTGCAAACGGTCGCGAGTTTCTCGGACACGCTGGAGGCGGTCATCGAAGTACGACCCGACCGGCTGTCGGTGTTCAACTATGCTCACCTGCCGGAACGCTTCAAACCGCAACGGCGTATCCGGGCCGAGGACCTGCCGAGCGCGGCCGCGAAGCTGGAGATTCTGTCACTGACCATCGACAAGCTTACGGCCGCGGGATACCAGTACATTGGCATGGACCACTTCGCGCTGGCTGGTGACGAACTGGCGCTGGCGCAACGCGATGGTTCGCTGCACCGTAATTTCCAGGGCTATTCGACCCACGCCGAAGCCGACCTGGTAGGCATGGGCGTGAGTGCCATCAGCTCAATGCCGGGTGGCTTCAGTCAGAATCACACCGCGCTGGAAGACTATTACCGGGATCTCGAAGTACCGCGGCTGCCGATTGCCCGGGGTGTTGCGCTCAACGACGACGACCGCCTGCGCGGCGATGTTATCCAGCAGCTGATCTGTAACAACCGGCTGGACACAGTGCGCCTGGAATCCCGGTACGGCATCCGCTTTGGCGATTATTTTTCAGCGGAGCTGGCGGCGCTGGCGGGTATGCAGTCTGACGGTCTGGTGGAGCTGGGGCCGCAGCAGCTGGCGGTGACAGCGCGTGGTCGTCTGTTGATCCGCAATATCTGCAAGGTCTTCGATCACTACCGCGGCGAGGCGGAGCAACAGTTCTCGAAAATGATCTGACTGCAAGCGGCGCGAGCGGGGGAAGAGGAGATGGCTGCCGTCCGTGGCGCCGGGTATCAACCCTTTTGCCGGTAGATCAGTCCGGGTTGGACCAGCACCTCGTTGGCGCTCAGACGGTCAAGCGGAAACTCGTCGTCTTCATACTGTGCAATGCGGTCAAACACGTACGACTCGTCCTGGAGTTCGATGGACTCGAAAATCGGCCTGCCGAGGTAGTTGCCTATAGCGTGCCCATGGTGGCTCACGGTTGCCCCCTTTTTGCTTGGTTTCGGATTGAGCTAACACACTCAGACTGGATAGCGGCGCGCGCGGACAGGGCTTTAACCCGGGTCACGGCAGGACCCTCCGCGCGGCCGGTCGGTCGATAGCGTGACCGGAAAACTTCTGTACAATAACCCTCCATGTCAGGAAGCACCTTCGGAAAACTCTTTACCGTCACCGGCTTCGGGGAAAGCCACGGCCTGGCCATCGGCTGTATTGTCGACGGCTGTCCACCGGGCATGCCGCTCGCCGAGGCCGACCTGCAGCACGATCTCGATCGCCGCAAGCCGGGGAAATCCCGTCACACCACCCAGCGACGCGAAGCCGACGAGGTGCAGATTCTGTCCGGGGTGTTCGAGGGCAAGACGACCGGCGCACCCATCGGGCTGATCATTCACAATACCGACCAGCGCTCCAAGGACTATTCCAGGATTATGGACCGCTTCCGGCCGGGGCACGCCGACTACACCTACCAGCAGAAATATGGTGTCCGCGACTACCGCGGTGGCGGCCGATCCTCGGCGCGCGAAACCGCCATGCGGGTCGCCGCCGGTGCCATCGCCAAGAAATATTTGCGCCAGAGGCTGGGTATCGAAATACGCGGTTACCTGGCGCAGTTGGGGCCGCTGGAGCTGGAGCTCAGGGACTGGTCGAACGTCGAGAACAACGCCTTTTTCTGCCCTGATCCGCAGCGGGTCGCGGAGCTGGAAGACTACATGGACGCCTTGCGCAAGGAAGGCAACTCGGTAGGTGCGCGGGTCAACGTTGTCGCCACCGGTGTGCCCCCCGGACTGGGCGAGCCGATCTTCGACCGGCTCGATGCCGATATCGCCCATGCCATGATGAGTATTAACGCCGTCAAGGGCGTGGAAATCGGTGCCGGTTTCGCCTGTGTCAGTCAGAAGGGCACCGAGCACCGTGACGAGATCACCCCCGCGGGCTTTCTCAGCAACCACGCCGGCGGCGTGCTCGGGGGTATTTCATCGGGACAGGATGTACTGGTCAGCATGGCGCTCAAGCCGACCTCCAGCATCCGTTTGCCGGGACGCACCGTTGATGTCGACGGCCAGCCGGTCGAAGTGATCACCACCGGTCGTCACGACCCTTGTGTCGGCATTCGGGCGACGCCGATCGCCGAAGCGATGCTGGCAATCGTGCTGATGGACCACTGGCTGCGTCAGCGGGCACAAAACGCCGATGTGGTATCGGCGACACCGGTGATTCCCGCCAGTGCCGACTGATGGCTGGCGAAGCCGCACGTACGCTGATCAGGCCGTGTAGTCCACTGGCGCAGCAACACTCCTAGCCGGGCGGTTGCGCATACCCATGTACTGGCGGCTGTCCGGCTTCTATTTCTTCTACTTCGCCTCTCTCGGTGCATTGATCCCCTACTGGGGCCTGTACCTGAAATCGCTGCAATTCAGCGTGGTCGAGATCGGCGAGCTGGTCGCCATTATCATGGCCACCAAGATTGTTGCGCCGAACATCTGGGGCTGGATCGCCGATCACACGGGGCGACGTATCAAGATCGTGCGCATCGCCTGTCTGCTGGCCACGCTGGCATTCGCGGGTGTGTTTTTCGCCCATGGCTACTGGTGGATGGCGCTGGTGATGTCGCTGTTCAGCTTCTTCTGGAATGCGGCACTGCCGCAGTTCGAGGCTACCACGCTCAATCATCTGGGGCGCGACACGCATCGCTACAGCAGTATCCGTCTGTGGGGATCTATCGGTTTCATCATCGCCGTCGCGTCGCTCGGTGCGCTGTTCGAGCGTGCGGGTACCGGCCGCCTGCCGCTGGTGCTCATAGGGCTGTTTGCGGCCATCTGGCTGGCGAGCCTGCCGGTGCCGGAAAAGGCCAGCGCTCACCTGCCACTGGACCACAGCCCGCTGCGCGAGGTGCTGAAAAAACCGGCCGTGTTCGCGCTCTTGCTGGTGTGTTTTCTCGTCCAGGCCAGCCATGGACCCTACTACACCTTTTACAGCATCTACATGTCCGACAACGGCTACAGCGAGAGCCTTATCGGACAGCTGTGGGCGCTCGGGGTGGTGGCCGAAATCGTCGTGTTTCTGCGCATGCCCCGCTGGCTGCCGCGCTACGGCGCGCGCAGGCTGATGCTGGTGACCACGACGCTGACCGCGTTGCGCTGGCTGCTGATAGCCTGGTTTGTCGACAACATCTGGGTGATGATCATGGCTCAGACGCTGCACGCGGCCAGTTTCGGCCTGTACCATGCGGTAGCCATTCATTTGATACACCGGCACTTCCGTGGCCGCCACCAGGGACGCGGCCAGGCGCTTTACAGCAGTCTGAGTTTCGGTGCCGGTGGTGCGCTGGGCAGCTTCGGCGCCGGTTACCTGTGGGAGGGTGTGGGCGCCGAATGGATGTATATCGCCGCCGCCGTCATTGCCGTAGCGGCGGGCGGAATCGCCTGGTGGGGTGTGCGCGATGTGGACTGAGGCGCGCGCGCGCGGCGCAAACGCAGTGACAACGCTGCGCGCCTGCATCTGTCTGCTGGCCCTTTTTCCGTTCGCCGCCAATGGCTACGACTACAGCCTGTCCGGTTTTGTCGGCGCCGAGTCGCGCGTGTTTGCCGAGGATGGCCAGTTTGCCCACCAGTTCGATACCTTTCAGGAATCGCTGCTGGTCCAGCCGGAGTTCACCTGGCTGACAGACAGCGGTGACGACCAGTACAGTTTTATACCCTTCGTCCAGGTGGACAGTCAGGACAGCCGACGCACCCACGCGGACATTCGCGAAGCCTACTGGCGCCATGTCAGCGGGCCCTGGGAAGTCCTTGCGGGCCTCAACCGGGTTTTCTGGGGCGTGACTGAATCCCGTCACCTGGTGGATATCATCAACCAGACCGATCTGGTCGAAGCCCCGGATGGTGAAGACAAGCTCGGTCAACCCATGCTGAAAGTGTCTTCGCAACGCGACTGGGGAACGCTGGACCTGTATCTGATGCCCTGGTTCCGGAAGCGCACCTTTCCCGGCAAGCATGGCCGCCTGCGCTTTCCGCTGGTCACCGATGGCAATGCCGACTACCAGTCCAGTGCCGGCCAGCATCATCTCGATGCCGCCGTGCGTTATTCGCATTACCTGGACGACTGGGACTTCGGTGTCTATTACTTCAAGGGCACGGGACGCGCGCCCCGCCTGGTGCCGAATGCCAACGCCAGTCGCCTGGTGCCCCAATACGATCTCATCAACCAGGTGGGCACGGATGTGCAACTGACACGCGGGGCCTGGCTGTGGAAATTCGAAGGCCTGTGGCGCGCCCAGCACGGTGAGCATTACGCCGCGGCTGTGGGCGGTTTCGAGTACACCCTCTACCAGCTCATGGCCTCCGATGCTGACCTGGGTCTGCTGCTTGAATATTCCTGGGACGGGCGCAGCAGCGATCCGGCGCAGCAGCCACCGGTGCTCTTCGACGATGATTTCTTCCTGGGCGCAAGGCTCGCGCTCAACGACGTGCAGAGTTCGGAGCTGCTGGTGGGTTTTGTTATCGATCGTGACAATCACTCGTCCCAGCTGTCGCTGGAAGCGGCGCGGCGCCTCGACAATCACTGGCGCGTTGAGGCCGAGAGCCGCTGGTTCCTCAGCAGCGGTACTAACGACGTGCTGACCGCCTTCAAGGATGACAGCTACCTGACGTTGCGCCTGTCGCGCTACTTCTAGCCCGGGCAGACGCCTGAGAATTCACTTTAACATCTATATAAAAGATAATAATATCAATATTATAAAATATACTATTAATGTTAATAATAGAAATATTCGAAGTGGGTTTGCCGGCATGCGCGGGGCGATCGGCACTGGCCGGGTGCTCGACGTCGCGGTAACCTGAAGCACGCGGGCCCGAGTCGGCAGTGTGGGTCCGGCTTCCGCGGTCCTGGGTTGGCATCGCCTGCTAATGGGTGGCACACGCGCTGCGCACGAGCGCTTGTCCGGTTTAGTGATCGGCAATACGTAGTGTATATTCTCAACCGTCAATCTATGGATTCAGTTGTGCCGGGAAGAAGGGGACTCAAGTGCCAGTGACCAAGTTGTGTTTACGGATTGCGCTGAGTGCCGGCGTTGTATTGTCATCCGCCTGTACCACACTGGGGCCGGATTTCAAAACGCCGCCGGCTGACCTCGAAGCAGTCTGGAACCAGCAAAGCCAGGCGCTTGACACCAGCCGGGTATCACAGGATTGGTGGACCATTTTCAATGATCCCGTACTCGACAAGCTGGTGGAGTCGGCCTACCGGCAGAATCTGCCCCTGCAGATCGCCGGTCTGCGTATCTTCGAGGCTCGCGCCCAGCTGGGTATTGCCATCGGCCAACAGTATCCGCAGAGTCAGCAACTGAACGGCAACCTGACCCGTGTGGGCCTGAGCGAGAATTCGCCCAACTTTGTTTCCAGCTTTACCGATGACAGTTATACCCAGGCCAGGCTGGGCGTCGACGCGGCCTGGGAAGTGGATTTCTGGGGTCGCTTCCGCCGTGGCGTCGAGTCTGCCAGCGCCAACCTGGGTGCGTCCATTGCAGACTATGACAGCGCGCTGGTGTCGTTGACCGCGGAAGTGGCGCGCACCTACATGGTATTGCGAACCCTCGAGGAGCGCCTGAAAATTGCCAGGGACAACACCGTCACCCAGGCGCGCAGTTACAAGATTGCCGATGTGCGTTTCCAGAACGGCGCGGTCAGCGAGCTGGACCCGGCGCAAGCGCTCAGCCTGCTGAAGTCAACCGAGTCCACCGTGCCTCAGCTGGAGAGCCGCATCCGCCAGTCCAAACACGCGCTCAGCACGCTGCTCGGCATGCCTCCCGGCGACCTGCAGGATATTCTCCAGGGGACTGGCAGTCTTCCACAACCCCCTGCGGCAATGGATGTCGGTATGCCGGCCGAGCTGTTGCGCCGGCGGCCGGATATCCGCCGTGCCGAGCTCCAGGCCGCCGCGCAGAGCGCATTGATCGGTGTCGCCAGGTCGGATCTCTACCCGCGTTTTGCCCTGGTCGGCTCACTCGGGGTATTGACGTCGAACACCGGTCAGAGTGATCTCGGTGATTTGTTCGACGGCGACAGTCTCGCCTATAGCTACGGTCCTTCGGTCTCCTGGAATATCCTCAACTACGGTCGCCTGAAAAACCACGTGCGTGTTCAGGACGCACGCCTCGAGGCACTGATCGTCAACTACCAGAACACCGTGCTGGAAGCGGCGCGCGAGGTGGAGGATGGGCTGAGCAACTACGTTGGCAGCCGGCAGCAGGGTGCGCGCCTCGCCGAGAGCGTCGCGGCCGCACAGCGTGCCGTGGACCTGGCACTCGTGCAGTACCGCGAGGGTGCCGTCGATTACCAGCGGGTGCTCGACACCCAGCAGACTCTGTTACGGGTGCAGGATGCCTATACTACCGTTCGCGGTGAAGTGGTCAGCGCCCTGGTCGCGGTATACAAGGCGCTGGGCGGCGGCTGGGAGATTCGTGCCGGTCAGCCTTTTGTCCCGCAGGAACGCCAGAAGGAAATGATGCAGCGTACCGACTGGGGACGCCTGCTGGACGAGGATGCCACCAACGAGCTGCCCGCAGCGCCACCGACCGGCAACGCCCAGCCGGTATTGAACCCCCCGCTCTGGTAGGCGCTTTGGGTGCTCCCGGTGCTCCCGGTGCAACCGGCGCGAGAAACATGGTGCGGGGAATGCGTCACTCCGTAAACCAGGGTACCGAACGAAACCGGTGCATTGTGGCACCTCACCCGGCGCTCGTGTGTCCGCAGGCGGTGACCGCCTGTCGGCAGGTTCAGATCGACGCCGTATAGCCGGCTTCCTTGACGGCCGCGATCAGCGCTTCTGCGCGGGCATTGCCCCGGACCGTGGCGCTGCCGGGTTCCAGGGATACGTCGACGACCTCCTCGACACCGTCAACCGCGGCCAGCGCCTTGCGTACCGCAGCGACGCAGTGCATGCAGGTCATGCCCTCGACTTTCAACTGAATTGTTTCACTCATCATTTACTCCACGGGTTTGAACAACCGCAAGCGGTTGGCATTGCTGACCACGGTGACCGAAGACAGCGCCATGGCGATGCTGGCGAACACCGGGCTGAGCAACCAGCCGGTCACAGGATAGAGGATGCCGGCGGCCAGCGGGATGCCCGTGACATTGTAAATGAATGCCCCGAACAGGTTCTGCTTGATGTTTCGCACGGTGGCGCGCGACAGGGCGATGGCGCTGGCGACACTGGCGAGTGAATTGCCCGCGAGCGTGATGTCGGCGCTTTCGATAGCCACGTCGGTGCCGCTGCCGATGGCAAATCCGACATCGGCCTGCGCCAGCGCCGGCGCGTCGTTGACGCCGTCACCGACCATACCGACGCTGCGTCCCCGCGACTGGAGATGTTTCACGACATCGGCCTTGTGTTGCGGCATGACGCGGCTGTAAACGGCGTCGATACCCAGTTCTGCGGCTACCGCACGCGCGGTATCGGGGTGATCGCCGGTACACATGACAATTTCAATGTCCCGGCGTTTCAGCGCCTGCAGCGCCGCCAGTGTGTCCGTGCGTACCGGGTCACGCAGAGCGAGCACCGCGACAGCCCGCTGGCGGTCGCCCAGCCAGATGGGGGTGGCGCCTGCACCGGCCGCGAGCCGGGCCTGTTCAAGCAGGGCCTCGGCGCAGGGGATACCCAGTTCCTCAAGCCATTCCTGGCGCCCCAGGAACATCTCGCGGTCTTCCAGCCGACCCTGCACACCCTGGCCGGCTTCGGCATGAAAATCCACCACCGGCAACAGCGCGATGTTGCGTGCCTGCGCGGATTCGATAACCGCCAGCGCCAGCGGGTGTTCGGATTGTTTCTCCAGGCTGGCGGCCCAGCCGAGCGCCTGGTCGTCCTCGACGCCCGCGTCGCAATAGACCTGCGTAATGCGCGGCCGTCCTTCGGTGAGCGTGCCGGTCTTGTCCACCACCAGGTGGGTGATACCGGCAGCCGACTGCAGGGCATCGCCGTTGCGGATGAGAACGCCGAACTGCGCGGCACGGCCCATACCCACCATGATGGCAATCGGTGTTGCCAGCCCCAGGGCGCAGGGGCAGGCGATAACCAGCACGGCGATCGCCGTGGTCAGTGCATAGGGCAGTTGCGGCGCGGGGCCCGCGGCATACCACGCGGCGAAGGTGAGCACGGCGATCAGCAGCACCACCGGGACGAACACAGCGGCGATACGGTCCACCAGCCGGCCGATGGGTGGCTTGCTCATTTGCGCCTGCTTGACGGCCTGAATGATGCCCGCCAGGGTGGTGTCATCACCGACGCGCTCGACGCGCACCTTCAGAGCGCCGGCCTGGTTGATCGTGGCGCCGGTGATCCTGTCCCCGGGTCCTTTGGCGACCGCCAGGGGTTCGCCGGTGAGCATGGATTCGTCGACGTTCGAGGCGCCCTCGACCACTGTGCCGTCGGTGGCGACCGACTGGCCGGGTCTGACCAGGAACAGATCGCCCCGCTGCAACAGCGAGACCGGCAGTTCGAGTTCCTCGCCGTTGTGGATCAGCTGCGCGGTTTTCGGCGCCAGTTCGACCAGCGCCCCGATGGCCCTGCCGGTGCGCGCCCGGGCGCGGACTTCCAGGGCATGGCCGAATTGCAGGAAGGCCAGAATCAGCACCGACGTCTCCAGGTACAGGTGGCGCTGTGCGGCGGGCACAAAGTCAGGCGCCAGAATCAGGAGCACAGAGGCCAGCCAGGCCGCCGCGGTACCCACGGCGACCAGCGTATCCATGTTTGCCTGGGCATGTTTGAGTTGTTTCCAGGCGCCCACGTAGTAACTGCGGCCGCTATAGGCCATGGTGAACAGACAGATCAGGGCGGTGACGAGCCAGAATCCGCGGCCACTCAGATCCGTGAGCGCGGTGCCGGACTCGACCCCGGGCAGCACACCCGCAAGCATCGTCGCCATCAGTCCGAAACCAACCAGTCCAGCAAGCGTGGCGCGCCTGACCGCCTGGCGGATATTCAGCCGGGCCTGTTGTTCCTGCGCGAGGTAGGGATCGTCAGTCACTTCGACGAATGCCGCAGGCATTCCGGCGCGCCGCAGCGCCAGCAGGTAGTCGGCGGCGTGGGCGCGGGCGGTCAACCGGCCGCGCCGGTTGTCCTGCCAGTCGATCGTGGTTGCCGCGGCAACGTCCTGCAACAGGGTTTCCGCCCGTTGCCGCGCATTGTCGGTCAACGCCTTGTCGAACACCAGTGTCGCGCTGCCACTGACGCTGACGGCGGCTTTGCGCGCCGGATAGCCCTGGTCGACGATGGCGTCAACGACCTGCTGCGGGTCGCCGCCAACGACGTAGGCGGCACCCTCTACCAGGTTGGCCGACGCGTCCTGGACGCCGTCCACGCCCAGAACAGCCTTTTCGACCCGCGCCACGCAGCTGGCGCAGGTCATGTCGTCGATGTCGATACGGTAACCGCCCTGTGCGGCCGCCGAGCCGGTCTCTGGCGGCGCCGCGGGCAGCTCGCAGCTTTCGGGTTCCCGGGCGCGCGGGCGCGCGCCGTACCCCGCGGCTTCGACCGCGGCGATGACTTCGTGGGGCAGTCCGCCGCTAACGGTGGCCCGGCCGGCGTCCAGTTGCACGTCGGCGGACACCACGTCCGGTACGGCGAGGATGGCGGCTTCGACGCGCGCCACGCAGTGCTGGCAGGTCATACCGTCGATAGACAGCTCGTAGCTGTCCGGCGTCAGGGACGAACCGGATTGTCGGGTTTGGGTAGACACACGGACAGTATAATCAAGTCCAGGGGCAAGAAAGCGCAGCGCTGTTGCGTAAATCGCTTCCCGCCTGTCAACCGACCCGATCCGATCAGCGCATGAAGGCCCGCCGGATCCAGTAGTCCATGCTGAAAAAGCGCCCCGCGCCAATGAAGAACAGCACCAGCAGCATGATGAAATAGGTGGCGGCGAATTCGATACCGTTGTTCAGTACCACGAAGCTGCCGTTCTGGGTCAACCAGTCATAGTTGCCGTGGGTTTGCAGGATTTCCTTGGCTCTGTCGAGGCGTTCCACCGCGCCCATGGTGCGTTCGGTGGCGAACGGACCGCTGCCTTCGGCGATGGCCAGCCAGCCGTTGGGCCAGTGCACGGTGACTGCAGCGACGACCATGGTGACCATCATCGGTACGGAAATCCAGCGTACCGCAAAACCGATCAGCAGCAGCACCGCACCGCCGGCTTCGGTGAGCGCCGCGGCCCACGCCATGATTTCGGGAAACGGCAGGCCCAGGCCCCAGTCCGGGTTGCCGAACCATTCGATGATGCTGTCCATATCGGCCAGCTTCTTGGTTCCGGCCATCCAGAAGACGGGTACCAGGTACAGTCTCAGGGCCAGCGGTCCGAGGAAATCAAAAGCGCGCGTGGTGTCGAGCAGGCGTTGCAGTTGCACGAGGGGATACATGCGGTGTCTCCTTGCTTGTTGTTACTTTTCGGGGCTGTTCGGACTGATGCCGCGCACGATGTCCAGACGGCGCCACTCATCGAGGATGGCGTGGCCGCTTTGAATGACCAGTTCGGGGTCGGGGTGCCGCAGCTCGGCGGCGATCTGCTGCAACTGGGCGCGGCCGCTGTGCCCGGGCTGTTCCTGCAACAGCGAGAACAGGCGTGCGCTGACCGGATTCAATTCGATGAATCCCACTTCGTCCCGCGTATCGCGGTACACCAGCAGGTAGGTCGGTTGTGGATCAGGCTCCCGGGGCTGGAAGTCGGGGCTAATCCGGTGCACCGGGTACTGATAGGCCAGGGGCCAGGCGAGCGGAGACAGCAACGGTGGACCGGCGAGCAGGTCACCTTCTACGGCGACCGGCGCGCCCTGGTCGTTCTCGGCGACGGACAGCGCGAGTTCCACCCACTCGTAATGGGCAAGTTCGCGCATGAAAGGCAGGTCGGTTCCCTGCTCGTCACGTTCCTCGTCGAGGTAGTCGAGGAACTCGCGCGGGATGTCCAGAAACAGCGGCGAGTGACACCGGTGGCCGGCGAAAAAGTCGCGTGCCAGGGCGTGCCAGCTGTGGTCATCCATCAGTTTACGCAATACGGGAAAACTGCTGGCGAGAAAGCCTTCGACATTGTTGAAGAACAGTTCCCGATAGATGCCCATGCGGCGGTCTTCGATGCCGGCCGGAGCGGCATTGTGCCGCGGGTCGCGGATATGCGCCGCAAAGGCATACTGCTGCTGAATAAAGGCCGGTTCAGCCATGGCGGACATGGGCTGCGGTTTTTGCTCCGGTATGCCTGTTCTGGATGTCGACGATGCGGTCAACTTCGGTCAACAACTGCGGCAGGGGCGGTATGTTGAAATCGCGTTCCAGCAGCGTCGGCACCACGCCGAACCGGGCATACGCCTTGTCGAGCAGGTTCCACACCGGGTCGATGACATCGGCGCCGTGGGTGTCGACAATCAGGTCTTCGGCCTCGTTGTAGTGGCCGGCGATGTGAAAATACACCACCCGCTCGGCGGGCAGTGCGCAAAGGAATTCTTCCGCGTCGTAGCGGTGGTTGACACTGTTGACGTAGATATTGTTGACGTCGAGCAACAGCTGGCAATCGGCTTCTTCGAGCACGGCGTTGAGGAAGTCGATTTCCTCCATCTGTTTGCCGGGTGCCGCGTAGTAGGAAACGTTTTCCATGGCGATACGCCGCTCGAGGATATCCTGGGTGCGGCGGATACGTTCGGCCACGTGCCTCACGGCTTCCTCCGTGAACGGGATCGGCATCAGGTCATACAGGTGCCCGTCATCGGCGCAATAGCTGAGGTGTTCGGTGTAGGTGCTTATCCGGTGTTCGTCGAGAAAACGCTTGAGGCGGTGCAGAAAAGTTTCATCCAGTGGAGCGGGGCCACCGATCGAAAGTGACAGGCCGTGCGTGACGAAGGGGTGACGCTCGGTGAAAGCGCGCAACTGCTTGCCAAGTCGTCCGCCGACACCGATCCAGTTTTCCGGTGCGACTTCATAAAAGCCAACCTGATCTGCCGGTTGGTCCACGAGCGGACCCATGAGGGTCCGCCGCAGCCCCAGACCGGCACCATGAACGGGATAGCTTGAATCCGTCATGGCAGGCCTGAATTACTTGCTTGCGCCGCACTTGCCTTCAGCGGGTTTCTTCTCGCCGCCGCACTTGCCCTCGTGGGCTTCGCGCTTGGCACCGCACTTACCTTCACCGCACTTGCCTTCTTTGACGGTTTTCTTGGTTGCACCGCACTTGCCTTCGGGCTTGGCTTCTTCAGTAGTCGCCTTGCTCCCGCCGCACTTGCCTTCCTCGGCGACCATATAGCCGCTCGACAGCTGGGACATGCCGAAGGGGTTGTCAGCGGCGCTGGCAACTGTCGTGCCGGCAAGCGACGCGACAAATGCAGCACCGATAGCAACGGACAGGGGTTTCACTAAGGTTGTTTTGGTCATTGGGGACGCCTCCTTAAGGCTCTATCTTGGTATGCGGTACCCTCGGTACCAGGTAAACCGGCATGTAACACCATCACCCGTGGCGGATGACAGCTTGTCTGACAGGCCGGGATCGAAAAAGTTTCCGCGACAAGGCGCCCCGGCAACTGAAACGGTGCGGGGAGAGGCTGAAAAGCCCATATTCCGAACGTCTCATTGCTCCTCCTTGGCAGTGGCACCGATACATTCCAGGTAACGTTGTTCGTCCGCGGGTGCGCCGTCGCGTTGCGCCTGCCAGATCATCTCGGCGAGACATTCCATCAGCCGGTGTTCCAGGCTGTGGGTGTCGGGGTATCCGGCCGCGAGGCGGCGGTACAGCGCGCGGATTCCGGCGGGCCGGTCGGTGCTGACCTGCTCCTGAATGGCCAGGTGCATGCCCATATGCAGAAACGGGTTGGTCTCACCCAGTTCCGGCAGATATTCCCGACCCAGCGCCCGTTCGGGGTTTTCCAGCAACGGCTGGTATTCCGGGTGGCGCTGGATGACAGCAACGATCTGCGCCTGCAGCGGCTCCAGCGGCTGCCCCTGCCGTTGCAGCTGCCAGGCCTCGCAGTAGACCCTGCGCAGCTGGTCGCGATCCTGTCCGAATAACATAACTC
>JAJDOI010000038.1 GCA_022340245.1 Thiogranum sp. | reverse complement strand
CCGGATTGCGGGGGATTGATAATCGGCGTCGACAGCAGCGAACCGAACACCCCGCCATTGGTAATACTGAATGTCCCGCCGGTGATGTCTTCGATGCTTAGCGTGCCCTCGCGCGCCTTGTTCGCATACTCGGCAATGCGTTTTTCGATATCCGCCATGGAAAGCCTGTCGACGTCGCGCAGAATCGGCACCACCAGACCACGCGGCGACGAGACGGCGATACCGATGTCGAAAAAACCGTGGTAGACGATATCCTTGCCGTCGATGGATGCGTTCAATTCGGGAAAACGCCGCAAACCCTCGATAACGGCCTTGACAAAAAACGCCATGAAACCAAGTTTGACCTGGTGGGCTTTCTCGAACGAATCGCGATAGCGGCGGCGCAAGTCCATTACCGGCTGCATGTTGACTTCGTTGAACGTCGTCAGAATGGCTGCGTTCTGCTGTGCATCCAGCAGGCGTTCCGCGATACGCGCGCGCAACCGCGTCATGGGCACGCGCTTTTCCGTGCGACCTTCCGTCCCCGGGGTTGCTGCGATGTCTAACACGGATTTGTCGCCTGCCGGTGCCTGCCGCTTCGCCTGCAACTGCTCCGGAGCCGGTGCAGCGGCCGGTGCGGACGACACCGGCTTGTCACGCCCGGCGAGCACATCCAGTACATCTTCCTTGAGAATGCGGTTGCCGCTGCCACTGGCAGGTATGGCCGCGATGTCAAGATCATTCTCGGTGATCAGTCGCTGCGCGGCGGGCGTGGCGAAGGGAGTCACGCCTGCCTGGGCGCTAATGTCAGCCGCCGGAGTCGCGGCACCGCTCTGTGCACCGGGCGCATGTACGCCCTCACCCAGACGGCCGATGACCTGCCCGGAGGTCACCACGCTACCGGCGTCCACCAGGATTTCTTCCAGTACACCGTCACCGGGCGCCGGCACTTCGAAGACCACCTTGTCGGTCTCGATATCGACCAGCGACTCGTCGCGTTTCACGGCATCCCCGGGTTGCTTGTTCCAGTTGAGAATAGTGCCGTCGGCAACCGACTCCGGAAATTCGGGTACTTTGAGCTCTGTCGACATAACAGTTCCTTATTTACTCCGCTACGGGTTCCAACCCCAGCGCGTCATTGACCAGCCGGTGCTGCTGCTGCAGGTGCAGCCAGGCATAACCGACTGCGGGTGCCGCCGAGAAAGGCCGGCCGGCATACTGCAGGTGCCCCGCTGCGGGCAGCACGGCAGACATGTGATGCTGGCTCGAAAACCAGGCGCCCTGGTTCTTCGGCTCTTCCTGGCACCAGACGAACTCACGGGCATTCGGATAGCCCGCCAGCAGGCTGCTCAACTGCCCCTTGGGAAAAGGGTAGAGACGCTCGACACGCACAATGGCAACATGCCCGACGGATTCCTTGCGGCGCTTTTCCAGCAGATCGTAATACACTTTACCGCTGCACAACACCACCCGCGTCACCGCGCCGGCATCCAGCGGGTCAATTTCCGGAATAATCGGCTGGAACTCCCCCTGAGTCAGATCTTCCAGCGAACTCACCGCCAGGCGGTGGCGTAGCAGGCTCTTGGGCGTCATCACCACCAGCGGCTTGCGGCACTCCAGCATCTGCTGACGGCGCAGCAGGTGGAAAATCTGTGCCGGGGTCGTGGGGACACAGACCTGAATGTTGTGCTGAGCACACAGCTGCAGATAACGTTCGAGACGCGCTGATGAGTGTTCCGGCCCCTGCCCCTCCATACCGTGTGGCAGGAGCATGACCAGGCCGCTCAGACGGTTCCACTTCTGTTCGCCGGCGCTGATGAACTGGTCGATGACGACTTGCGCATTGTTGGCAAAATCGCCGAATTGCGCTTCCCAGATGACGAGGGTGTGCGGATCGGTGGTCGAATAGCCATACTCGAATGCCAGTACGGCCTCTTCCGACAACAGCGAGTCGATGACCAGGAAGTTGCCCTGGTCATCGGACACGTTGCGCAGTGGCACGTACAGAGAGCCGTCGCGCTGACAATGCAGCACGGAATGCCGGTGAAAGAAAGTGCCACGGCCGCAGTCCTGACCCGACAATCGCACACCCTGGCCATCGGCGACCAGCGAGGCGTAGGCCATGGTCTCGGCAAAGCCCCAGTCGATTGACAGGGCTCCGGCGACCATTTTGCGGCGATTGTCCATGATCTTTGCGACATTGGCGTTGAGTTCGAAGCCGTCGGGCAACTGGCTTAGGCGTTCCCAGAGCTGCCGGATGCGCTCGAGCGAGATGGACGTTTCCAGGTAGGCCGTACACGCCTGGGCCAGGTACGGCGCCCAGTCTACCGCGTACGGATAGTTGGCCTGTTCTCTCGGCACCAGCTCTTTGACCACGGGTTCGCCGGCATCGAGGCGCGCCCGATAGTCTTCCATCAGGACGTGGGGGTGTCCCTCATCACAGACACCGGCCGCGACCAGAGCCTCGGCGTAGAGTGCCCGTGTCGTTAAGCGGTTACTGATCGCGCCATACATGACCGGCTGCGTTGCGGTCGGTTCGTCGGCCTCGCTGTGCCCATGGCGCCGGTAGCACACCATGTCTATCACCACGTCCTTGTGAAAGGTCATACGATAATCGAGCGCCAGCTGCGTGACCTGCATCACCGCTTCGGGACTGTCGCCGTTGACATGAAAAATGGGCGCTTCCACCATCTTGGCGATATCGGTGCAGTACTGCGTCGAACGCGCGTCCTGCTGGTGACTGGTGGTAAAACCGATCTGGTTGTTGACCACCACGTGCACGGTGCCCTTGGTGGAGAAGCCGCGTGACTGCGACATATTGATGGTTTCCATCACCACGCCCTGGCCGGCGAAAGCCGCATCGCCGTGGATCAATATAGGCACCACGAAGTTACCGGCGTCATCGCCGCTGCGCTGCTGGCGGGCGCGCGCCGAACCCTCCACCACGGGACCGACAATTTCGAGGTGGGAGGGATTGAACGCCAGGTTGACGTGCACCAGGCTCCTGGCGGTTTTCAGATCGGAGGAAAACCCCTGATGGTACTTGACGTCTCCCGAGCCGTTGGCTGCCTGACCGGCCTTGCCTTCGAATTCCAGGAACAGCTCCGCGGGTGTCTTGCCGACAATGTTGACCAGCACGTTGAGGCGCCCGCGGTGCGCCATGCCAATCACCACTTCCTTGACGCCGAGGCTGCCGCCCCGCTGAATCAGTTCATCGAGCAGCGGGATCAGACTGTCGCCGCCCTCCAGCGAAAAGCGCTTCTGGCCGACGTAACGGGTGTGCAGGTAGCGCTCCAGGCCCTCAGCTGCAGTCAGCCGTTCGAGGATGCGCAAACGCGCCTCGCTATCGAATGCCGGCCGTCCGCCCACACGCTCCAGGCGTTGCTGTATCCAGCGCTTTTCGGCCGTTTCGGTGATGTGCATGTACTCGGAGCCGACGGTGCCGCAGTAGGTCGCTCGCAGATGCTTGAGAATATCGCCCAGCGTAGCCGGGCCGTCGATGGCCAATGATCCGGTGTCAAAGCGGGTCTGCAGATCCGCTTCGCCGAGCCCGTGGGCGTCGAGCTCCAGTTCGGGAATCACCGCCACGGCGCGCAGACCCAGCGGGTCGGTATCGGCAACCTGGTGGCCGCGGAACCGGTAGGCGTTGATCAGTTGCAGGACACGAACCTGTTTTCGCTCGTGCTCGAAACCGGAGGCGGGCGGGCGACCGCCCGGCAGCGACGCGGCGGGCATACGGGTCAGCATGCGCATGGACTCGCGCACCGCGGAGTGACGCACCTCCTCGGCCGGCCCGCTGACGCGCGGCAGGTCGGCAAAAAACGCCCGCCACGTTTCGGCCACCGAATCGGGGTCGGTCAGGTACTGTTCGTAAAGATCTTCGAGGTAAGCGGCGTTGTCGCCCCCGAGCTGGGTGGTCTCCCACAGATCGTACAAACGTTGCTGCCGGGTCAGGTCGTCCATTCTCATGCCTTTTTTCCATATCTTAGGCAAATCTTGCGCCAATTCCCGCACTTGGCGGTGATATCGGTCCATTTGCCCGGACCGGCGCGGACATACAGGCAACCACGCTCGCGCGAGCCGATCGCCCCCCCCGACCGCCGACTCAATGTTGACGCTCATTAATGAGTCTAGACCGTCAAATCGACAGATTTCTGTCAGACTCGCCGTCTCGCAGAGACCGAGGCGGCCAACCGGCTCCGGCCCGGAAAGGCCTGGGGCGCCGGGCACGGGCACCGCCGAAGTCTCAGCGGCCCTCAACGAGCGCCGCAGGCAACGCGATCTACGGCGCAGCATGACAGTTGACAATGGCGTCCGCTTACGCGGCAATCACAGCACTGATCATAGACCAGCAAGGCGTTCCAGTCAGATGCCATGTGCCCACTTCAGGTTTTACGAAGAATTAAACGATTTCCTGCCGCCGTCACGCCGCAAGGTTGAGTTCGAGCAGCGTTTCGAACGACGTGCCTCCGTCAAGGACATGATCGAGGCGCTGGGCGTGCCGCATCCGGAAATCGAACTGATCCTGGTCAACGGCGAGCCGGTGGACTTTTCCTATATCGTCAGTGATGGCGACCGCATCAGCGTCTACCCGATGTTCGAAGCGCTCGACATCGCCCCGCTGGTCCGGCTGCGCGAGGCGCCGATGCGCGACCCGCGCTTTGTGGTCGACTGCAACCTGGGGCGCCTGGCCCGCTACCTGCGGCTGCTGGGTTTCGACTGCCTTTACGATAACGGCTTCACGGACGACGCCATCGCGGCGATCAGTCAGGCGCAACGGCGCATTGTGCTGACGCGCGACCGCCGGCTGCTGCATCGCAAAGCCATCAGTCACGGCCTGTTCGTGCGCTCGGAGCAACCGCGGGAACAGGTCCGTGAGGTGCTGCGACGCCTCGACCTGCACGCCCTGAGTCGCCCGTTCAGCCGCTGCGCGCGCTGCAACGGTTTGCTGGCACCTGTCGAGAAGGACGCCATCGCCGGACGGCTACAGCCCAAAACACGGCGTTACTATGACGACTTTCTGCAATGCCGGGACTGCGGACAGCTGTACTGGCGGGGCAGTCACCACGAGCGATCACGACGACTGATAGACGAATTCCTGGAAAAACCTGCCGAGTAGCCAAACTTTTCGTATCATTGCCAATTTCGCGTCAAATACCCTGGGGGCAATCACTTGAACACGGCAGAAGTCACGATTCGCGGCCTGCTTGAGCTGGCCGGCATCGAGGTCAACGGCAGCAATGCCTATGATCTGCAGGTCAACGACCCGGCCTTCTACCGGCGGCTGCTCAGCGGCGGCCCGCTGGGCCTGGGCGAAACCTACATGGATGGGCTGTGGGACTGCCCGGCGCTCGACGTACTGATCTGCAAGGTACTGCGCGCTGACCTGGAGCACAGCATCTCGCCGCTGAAGCTGCTGTGGCCGATGCTGTGGTCGAAGCTGGTGAACCTGCAGAGCAAACGGCGGGCTTTCAATATCGGCGAACACCACTACGATATCGGCAACGACCTTTATCAGCACATGCTCGACCCGCGCATGACCTACACCTGCGGCTACTGGAAAGACGCCGACAATCTCAATGACGCCCAGGAAGCCAAGCTGGACCTGGTCTGCCGTAAAATCGGCCTGCAAGCCGGCATGCGCGTGCTGGACATCGGCTGCGGCTGGGGCAGCTTTGCCGGCTTCGCCGCCGAGCGCTATGGCGCGGAAGTGGTCGGCGTAACCGTTTCCCGGGAGCAGATCGCGCTGGGACAGGTGCGCTACCGCGATCTGAACGTGGACTTGCGCTTCCAGGACTATCGTGAGGTCCGGGAACGCTTTGACCGTATTGTCTCCATTGGCATGTTCGAGCACGTGGGCCCGAAAAACTATCGCGGCTACATGCAGGTGGTGGAGTCCTGCCTGGTGGACGACGGCCTGTTCCTGCTGCACACCATCGGCACCAACACCACCAAAACGGCTGTCGACCCCTGGACCGACAAGTATATCTTCCCCGGCGGCGTACTGCCGGTGGCCGGGCAGATCGATGCCGCCGCCAGCGGGGTTTTCATCATGGAGGACTGGCACAATTTCGGTACCCACTATGACCCCACGCTGATGGCCTGGATGGCCAATATCGACGCGCACCGGGACGAACTGCGCCGGCTCGGGTATGATGAGCGCTTCTATCGTATGTGGCGCTATTTTCTGTTGTCGTCCGCCGGTTCGGCACGCGCCCGCCGCAATCAGCTGTGGCAGATCGTCTACAGCAAGCGTGGCCTGGACGGCGGCTACGAATCTGTTCGCTAGGAGGAGAAACTCATGAAGCTGATCTGGAACCTGTTCGCCCTGCTCGGGCTCGCGCTCGTCGTGCTGCTGGTCGTCGCCGTGGTAAAAATCGGCCCGTCCTCGCTCGCCAACCTGGGCAAGTTCGACCCCGAAGCCGCCAGTACCTACGGGGAGATCGGCGAGGCGCTCATCGAAACCGGCAGCGCCCCCGACGCGACCGTCTGGAAGATGCCGGTCAAGGATGGCCTGACGGCGGACGAGGTGGAACAGACCATGCGCTTTGTCGCCAACGAACACAACATCAAAAACGTCGGCGAGCTGCCCCTGTACAAGGAGGTTGAGGCCATTACCGGCAAGCCTTTCCGCTTTATGAAAGTCTATATGTTCTGTAACGCCATGACAGCGGCCAACATGCTGGAACTCAGCGACGCCTTCTCGGCCTACCTGCCCTGTCGCGTCAGCATGGTCGAAGACAAGCAGGGTAAGCTGTGGCTGTACACGCTGAACATGGACCTGATGATCCACGGCGGCAAGACCTTGCCACCGGAGCTCAAGGCGGAAGCCACCGAGGTCAAGGATATCATTCTCGACATCATGAAACGCGGCGCCAGCGGCGATTTCTGATCGCCCGCAGTGCAGGCCCGCTAGCGCCCCTGGTCGGGACTGCCACCGCGCAGCCCCAGTGGGTCGTCCGGGTCGACGCCTTCCATGAAGGGGATACGCCGGTCGCTGTGGGTCACCTGGTAGACCAGACCCATCCAGTTTCCGACCACGGCTTCGGCGGTATCGTGCCAGGTGTTGTCCAGCCTGGCGGCGACCAGCGACTCGGGAAACTCCGGTAGTTCCCGCCCGGCGGCACGGGCGGCCTTCAGGCGCTCGCGGTATTCGTCCAGCACGGCCTTCTCGCGGACCGCGAAATAGCCCTGCGGGAACGGCGGATAATCGGCCCGCTTGCCCGCGGCGTACAACATCACTTCGCGCTTGTATTCCTTGAGCAGGGAAATGGTGTCGTATTCCGGATGCCCCTGGAAAAACACCACGCGCAGGCCATCCGCGCTGGTCGCGAGGTGCACCCCGATATCCTCGCTTTCCACCAGCACACGTACACCCGCGGCGTCGAATTGGTTGCGGGTAACGGCGTTCCAGCGCGAATGCGGCACGTCGAAGCGGGTATTTACATCGTTGACCAGCGGGTGGGTCTTGTCCACTACCCGGTGCGGAAACACGCCCCAGATTTTTTCCGCCTGCGGCACGCGATGCTGACCGTAGCGAAATTGCAGCAGCGCATGGGTCGCCAGGCAGGAGCACAGGGTCGAGGTGACGTTGTCGACGGCCCAGCCGATCACACTCTCGAGCGGTTCCCAGAAGGGCTGCGCAGCCAGCTCGGGCCCGACCACATTGGCACCGGTGACGATCAGCGCATCCAGTCCCTCCTCCTTGATTTTCTCCACCGGCTCGTAGTACTGATTGATGTAGGCCTGCGCCGCGGCGCTGCGTTTCAGTTCCGGCAGGGTAAACGGGTGCACATAGAACTGCGCTATCGGGTTGCTCTCGCCGACCAGGCGGAAAAACTGCCGCTCTGTAGCCGCCAGCGCCGCATCGGGCATCATGTTCAGCAGACCGATATGCAGTTCGCGAATATCCTGCTGTGAGGCGCGGTTTGATGGCAGCACGCGAATGCCCTCGGCACGCAAGCGCTCGAAGGCAGGCAGGTCATTGTGAGCAACAAGTGGCATTCATGTTTCCTTCAGGACAGGCATCCGGTGATGCGGGCTTGCAGCAGCGCCATTCCGGTGGGCCTTTAAGATCGCATCCACGCGCCGCACCGCCATCACTCAAGCACCCGTTCGACCGATGGCTGTCTCCAGCAGTTCCAGGAAATCCTCCTCGTCGCGCACCTGGGCGACCTCGCGCGAGGTCACGGTATAGCCGTGCGGTCCCGCGATAGCTTCGTAGCGCGGGATGCGCGAATGGAACAGGCGCGGGAAAACCCAGCGGGTGAAATCGTCCGGGTCCATTTCCGCGGCATACTCAAGCCCGTGTTCTCCCAGGTACGCCGCCAGCTGCTCCTTGAGGAAGCTGGGGCGATAGTACAGCGGCTTGGGATCACTCTGCGCACGTTCAATCAGTTTCTGTTCCTCGTCCTTGTCGGTCACCTGGATATAGAGGATCAGCGTGTGCCGGATCAGCAGTTCGATCACCGAGGGATCTTCCAGCTCGCAGACGCTGCCGCCGACGTCATTGACGAAATGCTGGTAACCATAAATTTCCTGCGCCTTGCGGATAAACTCGGGCACGTCACGCATGGCGGCAATTTCGGCATCGCGATACTCCGCCTGGCGGCGGGAAAACTCCTCGAGGGCGACGCCGCCCAGCTCGGGGTTACCCAGCTTGCCGACGAAACTCAGCACCGGCCCCAGATCGTTAACCCGGATATTGTTGCGAATATAGATCCAGTCGCGGCGCAACAGATCGCGCAGGAACGGCACCTGCATGGCCTGCTGCTTGATCAGGTCGAGAATCGACTCGTCGAGGTAGCGGGTGCCAATACGGTAATCCCCGGAATAATGGAACCAGTGGTGACCGCACAGCAGGCTCGACAAGTAAGTCTTGCCGACGCCGGACATGCCCAGGAGAGTCACGTTCTTGCTCTTCCAGGCACGAAAATCGTCAATACTGAACTTCACGGCGAGGACTCCAAGTATCCTAAAAGCGGTTGATTATGGGGGATATAATCAATATCTTAAACTACCGAAGCGAAAATCGGCAGCATTACAGTGTTAATTCGGCAATTCCCCTGGAAACGCCTTTGCTGTATGGTGCCGCACTCTTGCCCATTATTCCGCCACGCGCCGAGGACCGCCCATGCATATCGAAGCCCGCAAAGTCGTTACCCTGAACTACACCCTCACTGATAAGGAGGGCAATGTCATTGATCAGTCCACCGACAGCAGCTTCGCCTATCTGCATGGCGCCAGCAATATCATCCCCGGCCTGGAGAGTGCGCTTACCGGAAAAGCGGCCGGCGATTCGCTGAATGTTTCGGTTGAACCGTCCGAGGCCTACGGTGAGCGCGACCCCGAGAAAACCCAGTCGGTCCCGCGCAACATGTTCCCCGAAGACACCGAGATCGAAGTCGGTATGCAGTTCCACGCCCAGGGTCCCGGCGGCGAAACACTGGTCGTGACCATTGCCGAGGTCGAGGGTGACACCATTACGGTCGACGGTAATCACCCGCTGGCCGGTATCCCGCTCAACTTTGCGGTCGAAGTGATAGAGGTACGGGACGCTTCCGAGGAAGAACTGGATCACGGCCACGTACATGGCCCTGGCGGACACGATCACTGATACGGCTGCAAAGCCGGGCAGGCGAAACGCTAGACGGAGTCCCGCTCAATCTCGCGGCTGGCCGGCTCGAGGTTCAGATCGGCCAGTGCGCGGATAAAGCGCTGCAAGGCCCTCGCATCCTTTGGCTGCATCTGTACGATACTGGCGCCGATACTGTAATGCCGGTCACTCGCCTGTTCCTCGACGCGCCTGACCTTTACCTTGCAAGTGAGCTGGCGGTCCTCCCCCGCAAGCGGGAAGCTCAGCTCGCAATGACTCGCCATGGGCAACAGCCGCTCGCAGCTGAAGAGCATACCGCCCTGACTGATATCCTGTAACAGCACCGGAACATGGATGCCGCGGCCACAGTCAAGCTGGCCCATGATTGCCGTACACACGCGTTCGTACTCGCGCAGTTCGTCGACATACAATGCCACCTGGTTCTTGCCACGGGCTTTAGCCTGGTAAAGCGCCTGATCAGCCTTCTTGATCAGCGCGGTGCTGTCATCGGCATCGACGTGCAAGGTGGCGATACCGCCACTGATACTGAAACGACCGTTGGGCTGCGCTTTGGCACAGGCGAAGCGCGCCTGTTCCACCGAGCGACAGATGCGGTCGGCAATGGTAAACGCACCCCGCTTATTGGTCTCGGGTAGCAGCACCGCGAACTCTTCACCGCCGAATCGGGCCACCACGTCCATTTCGCGGACCGCACGTCTGATAATCCCCGCCAGCTTCTTCAGCGCCTTGTTGCCGGCCATATGACCATTGGCGTCGTTGTAGAATTTGAAGTTGTCGGCGTCGAACAGCACCAGCGACAACGGCGCGTGGTAACGCTGCGACCGGCACACCTCCAGTTCAATCGCCTTCCTGAAATAGCGGTAGTTATACAGCCGGGTCAAATCGTCGGTTTCGGTTTCCTGACGCGTCTGTTCAAAGATTTTTATTTCAATAATCTTTGGATTCTTGATGCGCTTGTTGATAGCCAGAAAGTAATCCAGCAGCGCCACCCGGAAATCGACATCCCTGCTGGTATCAGTGCACAGCTGCTGCCAGTGCGCGATAACCGCCTCATAGTGTCGGCGCGCCGCACGTTTGCCAAACTCCAGGTGCACCGCGGTATGCAGCAGGACGCTGTAGACTTCGTCGCCCCACCGGTGCACCAGCGCATCGACCGCTTGCGC
>JAJDOI010000217.1 GCA_022340245.1 Thiogranum sp. | reverse complement strand
GTTGAACAGGTGACTGAGATTCTTCGGATTGATGCTCATTACCACGACACCGTGTTCGGTCTCGAGCACCGTCACCCGGCACGGCAGGAACAGGCCAACGCGCGGGTCGATGGCCAGCGCATTGTTGAGAAACCCGAAGTCGCAGAAATACAGTATGACGGCACGCGGGTTTTCCTTGCCCGGTTCGGCGAGCCCCTGCTCAAGCTTCTGTTCCCGGATCACGCGGAAGTTGTGCCCCACCACAGAGGCTTTCAGATTCGCCAGTGTCTGCTCCAGATCATATGACGACTCAAACTGGATGACCGGCGGCCGATCCGTGTCCGGCGCAGCTTCGGGCTCTTTCAGTGTGCGCAGATAGGCGACGAGGTCGTCGGCATCGGATTCGGTTAAACCGAGGGCTTTCACCGAGGGCATAGGGGTGCCCTGGCGTCCGCGCAGCAGCGTGGCTTTGAGCATGGCGTCACTGGCAGCCGACTGGAAGCCGGGATTGTTCAAAGCCGGTGCCATGATCGGTGCCTCGCGAGGGCGCGAAAAGGTAACCCCGGTGCCGGCACCACCCTCGCCGTGCTCGCCATGGCAGGCAACACAGTGACTGTGAAACAGCGCCTGGCCGTGGGCGACGTTACCGTGCAGCGCTTCATCCGTGTAAACCGGTGCCGCGTCGCTCGACAGGCTGCGCAGATAGGCGACAATCGCACCCACTTGCGCATCGCTCAAGCCGGGAAAGGCAGGCATCACGCGTCCCGGTCGTCCCTTTCGAATGGTGGTGCGCAGATAGTCGTCGTTGGCCACGGCCAGGAAGGCCGGCAGGTTGAGGGGGACACCGACGCCACCGTCGCCGTTCTCACCATGACAGACGGCGCAAGTCTGGTGGTACAGCAGACTACCGTTGGCAGCAGCGGACAAATTTGAGAGGGTGAGGCCGATTACCGCGCAAGCGGTGAGGATAAAGATCTGTTTATTCATGAGAATGTATTTTGCCGACAGTGGGAAGACCACGCTTTGATGTGAGTCAACTAGGCAAGGCGCTGTACCAGCCAGTCGCGCAGGCTGCCGAGCTGCTCGGGACAAAGACCATGTTCCATCGCATAGCTGTTAAAATCAACCTGAAAACCTTCCGCCCGCAGACATTGCAGCGACAACTCGGCGGCTGAATAGGGAACCACCGTATCGTACAGGCCATGATCCATGCGCACAGCGAGCTGCGCGGGGTCAGCCCGTTTCTGCGCTGACAACTGATGACGCAACGGCAGGTAGCTCGACAATACCAGCACGCCGGCCAGCGGCTGTTCGGTTCTCAGCGCCGTGTGCAACACAACAGCCCCGCCCTGGGAGAAGCCCGCCAGCAGGATGTGTCGGCTGCTGACACCGCGTTGTTGCTCCGCCTCAATGAGCGCCAGCAACTGGGCCCGGGCCTGTTCAATGCCCGCCTGGTCTTGCGCGCCGTCAAACTGCAAATCGTAGATGTCGTACCAGGCCCGCATACGCATACCGCCGTTGAGGGTCACGGGGCGCACGGGTGCGTGCGGCAGGATGAAGCGGACACCCAGCTCGTCGGCCAGCCCCCACTGCCGCACCAGCGGCTCGAAGTCATGGCCGTCCGCCCCCAGGCCGTGCAGCCAGATCACTGTACTGCGTACGTCTGCGCGCGGTTCAATTTCTATTCTCTCCAGCATGGTTTTCTCCGCGGCCCGCCCTGCATGCTACTGACTCCGCCGCCAACTGCCACCCTGCCGACTTGGGCTTTGGGCGCCGGCTCCGTATACTGCGGCATCTTGCACCATCGGAACACCACCATGAAAGTCTTCTTCAGAAGCTGGCGCCGTTGTTCTCCGGCCTTACTGCTCCTGCTCACCAGTCTGCTGTCGGCCTGCGGCCAGTACGGCGACCTCTATCTGCCGGAAAAACATCCGGCACAGCAGCAACCGGACGCCGTCGACGGGCAGCAGGACAAGCAACCAGAGGAGTCAACCGATTGATGAGCCGGCATGGACTCTTTTGACTACCGCAATGGCCGCCTGAGCGCCGAGGCCGTCGACGTCAGCCAACTGGCTGCCGCCCACGGTACGCCATTGTACGTTTATTCGCGGGCGACCCTGGAACGGCACTGGAATGCCTTCGACCAGGCGCTCGGCGAACACCCTCATCTGGTCTGCTACGCGGTCAAGGCCAATGCCAACCTGGCGGTACTGGCGCTGCTCGCACGGCTCGGTTCGGGCTTCGATATCGTATCGGGCGGCGAGTTGGCGCGCGTGCTCAAGGCCGGTGGTGAACCATCACGGATCGTGTTTTCCGGCGTCGGCAAAACGGTCACCGAAATGGAACAGGCGCTCGAGGCAGGCATCCGTTGCTTTAACGTCGAATCCCTGGCCGAATTGCGCCGCCTCAACACGGTTGCCGCCGGCCACGGCGTGACCGCGCCCGTGTCGCTGCGCGTCAACCCGGACGTGGACGCACGCACCCATCCGTATATTTCCACCGGGCTCAAAGAGAATAAATTCGGCATCGGTGTCGAGTCCGCGCTCGGCGCCTACCGCGAAGCGGCGCAGGCCGCCAACCTCAGGGTCGAGGGAATCGACTGTCACATAGGATCCCAGCTGACCGACATCGCGCCGTTTGTGGACGCCCTCGATCGTGTCCTGGAGCTGGTCGGGCGCATCGAGGCTCAGGGTATCGGCATCCGCCACCTTGACCTGGGCGGAGGACTCGGCGTGCGCTACCGGGACGAGCAACCGCCGTCACCCGCGCAGTACCTGCAGCCCTTGCTGGCGCGGGTCGCCGACAGTGGCAAGCAGGTTTTTGTCGAGCCGGGCCGGGCTATCGCGGCCAACGCCGGCATCCTGGTCACCGAGGTCCAGTATCTGAAGGAAAGCGAAGACAAAAGCTTCGCGATTGTCGACGCCGCCATGAACGACCTGCTACGACCCGCATTGTATGGTGCCTGGCAGGACATCGTTCCCGTTGTACCGCGTACTCAGGCGGCGCGCGCGTTCGATGTCGTCGGTCCGGTGTGCGAAACCGGTGATTTCCTCGGCAAGCAACGGCTGCTGGCGGTCGAGCAGGGCGATTTGCTGGCGATACGTTCGGCCGGCGCCTATGGGTTCACCATGAGCTCCAACTACAACAGCCGCCCGCGCGCCGCCGAAGTGCTGGTGGACGGCGATACCGCCCACCTGGTGCGCCGGCGCGAAACCGTCGCCGAGCTGTTCCAGGGCGAAGCCATACCGGATTTCTGAGCCGCCCGATGCAACGCGCGCCGGAAGTCGAAGTCATGGCTGACCCGCAGCAAGCGCTTGCGTATGCGCGCGCCGATTTCAGCGAACCACACAACCGCTTCGTCGAACTGTTCCGCGAGCGTATCGGTGCAACGG
>JAJDOI010000171.1 GCA_022340245.1 Thiogranum sp. | reverse complement strand
GGCGGATATTTTCCGCGGCCGCATTATCGACGTGACCGACAGCCTGTTTACCATCGAAGTTACCGGCACCAGCGACAAGCTGGATGCCTTTGTCCGGGTCATCGACCAGAGCGATATCATCGAGGTGGTGCGTTCCGGGGTTACGGGTATTGCGCGGGGTGAGAAGGCGCTTCGCGTTTAGTAGCCCATAACGTTTTAACAGGGTTCAGGAGCAACCCGGGCTTTTACGAGACATGCTGTGACTGTCCGTGCAGGCCCGTAGATTGCATCGCCGCCGCCGACGCTCTCCCAGAAGCCCGGCCCGGCACCGGACCCTGAGGTTTTATTCTTATCATTCCAGGGTACAGAGATATGACAATGAACATTTACTATGACAAGGATGCCGACCTTTCCCTCATCAAGGGAGCCAAAGTCAGCATTATCGGTTACGGTTCCCAGGGCCATGCCCACGCCAACAACCTGAAGGATTCCGGCGTTGGTGTCACCGTTGGCCTGCGCGAGGGTTCCATCTCCGCAGCCAAGGCGAGAAACGCGGGGCTGAACGTCACATCCATAGAGGAGGCGGTCAGCGGCGCAGACCTTGTCATGATCCTTGCCCCGGACGAACACCAGGCGAAGCTGTATCGCGACCAGGTCGAGCCCAACATCAAGCAGGGCGCGGCGCTGGCCTTTGCGCACGGCTTCAATATTCATTTCGAGCAGATCGTGCCGCGCGCCGACCTCGATGTGATCATGATTGCGCCCAAAGGTCCGGGTCATCTGGTGCGTTCCACCTACACCCAGGGCGCTGGTGTGCCGTCGCTGATCGCGGTGTTCCAGGACGCCAGCGGCAAAGCCAAGGAACTGGCGCTGTCCTACGCCTCGGCCAACGGTGGCGGGCGTGCCGGTGTCATTGAAACCAGCTTCCGTGAAGAAACTGAGACCGACCTGTTCGGTGAACAGGCGGTGCTGTGCGGCGGCGCCACGGCGCTGGTTCAGGCCGGTTTCGAAACGCTGACCGAAGCCGGCTATGCGCCGGAGATGGCCTATTTCGAATGCCTTCACGAGCTGAAGCTGATCGTCGACCTGATGTACGAGGGCGGTATCGCCAATATGCGCTACTCGATTTCCAACACCGCCGAGTACGGTGATCTCACCCGCGGTCCGCGGGTGGTGAACGCCGGGACCAAGGCGGAGATGAAGCGCATTCTCACCGAGATCCAGAACGGCGAGTTCGCGCGCGAATTCATCCTCGAGAACCAGGCCGGCGCCGCGACCCTGAAGGCCAAGCGGCGCCTGGGCCGCGAGCATCCCATCGAACAGGTGGGTGAGCGGCTGCGCAGCATGATGTCATGGATCGGCGCCAACAAGATCGTCGACAAGAAAGTAAACTGAGAGACAGGGCTGCGTAAGCAGCCCGGTTGACGCTATGGCCGCACGCCGTTATCCGTATTTTTCCCGCTCAGGGTGGCTCCCGTTCCTGGCATGTGCCGCCCTTGCCGTGCTCATCGGGCGTTCGGTCGGCTGGGGCTGGTCGCTGCCCTTGTGGCTGGCCTGCGCGGCGATCGTCTATCTGTATCGTGACCCCAACCGCGAAATCCCCTCCAGTCCGCTGGCGGTGGTGAGCCCCGCCGACGGCGTCGTCATGGCAATCGAAGAAGTGTGCGACCCGTACCTCGACCGTGAAGCAGTGCGCCTCGATATACAGATGAGCCCCGCCGGCGTATACAGCACGCGCAGTCCGGTGGAGGGCAAGATCCTGGAACCGAAAAATGCCGGTGACGGTCTGCAGCCGCACGGCGTGTGGCTGAAAACCGACGAGGACGACGACCTGGTGATGGTCATGCACCGGGGGCCTCTGCGCAACCTGCCACACTGCTATGTGCGTATCGGCGAGCGCATCGGCCAGGGACAGCGTTGCGGTTACATCCAGATGGGCGGGCGCGTCGAGGTTTACCTGCCGCGCTACAGCCGCATTCAGGTCAGCAGCGGCTCGCAAGTCAAGGCCGGCTCTGATGTTATAGCGACACTGGTTCACAAGTAACCTGACGCGGCCACCCGGGGCTTTCTGCATGGCTATGGACGAACAACACGAGCAACCACCCAGACGGCGCGGCATCTATCTGCTGCCCAACCTGTTCACGACAGCGGGCCTGTTCGCCGGCTTTTACGCCATCGTCGCGGCGATGAGCGACAATTTCCAAAGTGCGGCTATCGCCATTTTCGTCGCCATGCTGATGGATGGCATTGACGGGCGGGTGGCGCGTCTGACCAACACGACCAGCGAGTTCGGCGTGCAGTACGACAGCCTGTCCGACATGGTCTGCTTTGGACTGGCTCCTTCACTGGTGGTGTTCGAATGGGCGTTGCGCAGCATGGGCGAGCACGGCTGGATCTGGTCCAAGCTCGGTTGGCTTGCCGCGTTTGTTTTCACCGCCGGCGCGGCCCTGCGCCTGGCGCGGTTCAACACCCAGGTCGCCAGTGCCGACAAGCACTACTTTCAGGGCCTGCCAAGCCCGTCGGCTGCGGCGGTGCTGGCCGGGCTTGTCTGGTTCAGTGAAGATAACGGACTGAACGGTGCCGACATGTGGGTCGCCGGATCGGTCCTCGCGGCGGCCATGGGGCTGTTGATGGTCAGCAACATCCGCTATTACAGCTTCAAGGAAATCGATTTCAGAGGTCGTGTGCCGTTTGTGGCACTGGTCATCGCGGTACTGGTGCTGGTGGTGATTTCCAGTCATCCGCCCAGCGTGCTGTTCTTCGGCTTCCTGATTTACGTGATTTCCGGTCCCGTGCTCACCCTTTACCAGGTCCGCCAACGCCGCCGGCAGCGCAAACTGCAGTCGCAAAACCCGCCGCAGCCGTAGGCTGGAACCGTCCTTGACGAGTAGGTTGGGCTGAGCGCAGCGAAGCCCAACAGGGGGAAGGTGACAGGGCCTCGCGTTCTTATCGTTGGGCTTCGCTGCGCTCAACCCAACCTACGTCCTCAACCCAACCTACGTCCTCAACCCAACCTACGTCCTCAACCCAACCTACGTCCTCAACCCAACCTACGTCCTCAACCCAACCTGCGTCCTCGGCCCAGCCTGGGAACTACCTCGGCCCGCGCAGGCTTTTATTCGCTAAGCCAGTCCGACCAGTCCCTGCGATTCTCCGCGACGTGGAACAGCGCCGCGACCACGTGCCGGTCGTATTTGCTGCCGCTGTCGAGCAGCAGGCGCTCGAGTGCCTCTTCGATGCTCACCGCACCGCGGTAAGCGCGCGGGCTGACCAGTGCGACGAACGCGTTGCTCACCGCGAGTATGCGCGCGGTCAACAGAATCTCGTCTCCCTTGAGACCGTTGGGATAGCCGCTGCCGTCCAGGTGTTCCTGTTTCTGCGCGATGGTATCCACCACCGGTCCTTCGAACTCCAGGTCGGCAAGCATTTCGGTGCCGAACTGGACGTGGCGTTGCAGCAGTGCCTGCTCGGCCTCGGTGAGCGGGCTGGTTTTGATCAGCACTTCGCGGGGTACGAATATCTTGCCCAGGTTGGCGAGGCTCGCGGCCAGGTCCAGGGTGCGGCTGTCTTCCGGTCGCAGATCAAGCTCGTCGCCGATGGCATTGGCAACTTCGACCAGTCGCGAGGAATGGTTGGCCGAGTTCGGGTCGTGCAGGTCGACCACGTGCATCAGGGTCTCTACCAGCTTGCGCATCAGCGTGGCGTGTTTCTGTTCGGCACGCTGCAGATCGGTGACGTCCTGCAGCACCAGCAGTATGGCGTGGTAGCGTTCGCCGACCCGATCCACCGGCACCAGCGAGCACTGGAAGCTGCGCTGCTCGCCGGCGATGACCATCTGTTGCGCGCAGTGGTGGATGCTGCCATCGGTCTGCAATGCCTCGATGGCATTGGCCATCGGCTGCACGTTGGCTGGCCCAAGCACGCCGGCGAGCGAGTTGCCGACCAGTTCTTCCGGCGCGACCTGAAGTTTGCCGGCGAGGCGGGCGTTGGCGAACAGGACCTGTTGCTCAGCGTCTGTGAGTATGACGTAGGCTTCCGCGTTGTCGGTGACGGCGTGCAGCAGTTCGGTCTGCTTTTCCAGTTCCCGGGTCTTGTCGAGCAACGCCTCGGCGTCGTGCCGGGCGCGCACGCTGCTGCCGTGACGCCAGGCGGCTACCAGGATGGCGGCGAAAAAGAACAGCAGCAGGGAGAAAGCGGTAACCAGAAAACGCCGGTGGCTGTTGGACTCCATCAGCGCCTGCGCGGCGTTCACTTCCTGGAGCAGCAGCCAGGGCGTGCTGCGCAATGGGCGGCTGGTCGCCAGTACCTCCTGTCCCCGGTAGTTGCGATACTCGCCGAAGGCGCCCGGCTGGCGCAGGGCGGCGGCCGCCGCAAGCCGCGTACGGTCCATGGGCAGGGTCTTGCGCGTGGGTACGCCGCCATCGCGGGTCGGGGACAGATAAACCACCTGTTGATCGCGTTCGGCGACCAGCAGCGACTCGTTGCTGGGCGTAAGCGGAACGCCGGCCTGGAGCAAGGGATACAAAGCGCGTTGCGCGCTGACGACGGCGAACACCACGCCACCGTGAGCCTTGTCGTCCTGCGCGCCCAGAACCACCGGAACCGGCACCGCGATGCCCAGCAGTACACGGTCATAGGCGTCGGTCACCAGTGTGCTGAAACTTGGCTTGCCGGTGTCCAGGGCCGCCTGGATTGCGCTGCGGAACGCCGCGCCGATTTCCGGCATACCCGTGGTCGAGACCACCTGACGCTGCCTGGCGTCGATCAGCGCCAGCCCCGCGTCGTAGCGTTTGGGCAGATTTGCCGGAATATCCGGTTGCTGCGCATCGGGCAGAAAGCCGTAGCGCTCGGCGCTCGCCAGCACCAGGTTGCGCAGATAACTGAGTTGCGCGGGCTCGACAGTGGGGTTCTGTTCTTCGCGCTTGCTGAGTTGCCACAGGTACAGCTGCAGGGAAGCGTTATTGGCCAACTCGCCGAGCGCCTGCTTTTGCTCGCCCAGCCAGTTCTCCACGCTGTTGACCCGGGTTTCGGCGATCAGTCCCAGGCGTATGGCCCAGTGGTCCAGGTCGCGCTGTCGCTCTTTGTGCACGTAGGCGTTGATCAACAACGCGCCGGCCACCAGCATGGCGAGCAGTGCGAGCAGTCCGCCGATGACGGGTCTAGTTGCTTTGAGTGCGGGCATGGGCGGGCCTAGTTGGGGAAATAGAGCCACCAGTGATGTTCGTTTATCGCATACACCGGCGCATAGTGCACGATATCATGCTGGGAGATGACTTCCTGTATCTGATTGTCGAGGATCTTGATGTCGCCCTCGTCGGCAACTGCCAGCACCGCGTGGGGGATACGCAGGTTGGTGTCCTGCAATATGACCAGGCGCAGGTCCTCGCTGGGAAAGCCCAGCCAGCGCAGCGAGAACAGTTTGGTGATGGCATAGTCTTCGCAATCGCCGTTGTTGTAGAGGAATTCGCGCGGTACCGCCCAGTAGTCCTCGACACCGTAGTTGTCTATATCCAGCACGTAGGTTTTGCGGTTGGCATAGCGGTTGACCGCATCCATCTGTTCGGCGCGCGAACGCCCGCGCAGGCCCTCGAGAAACGCCAGCCAGTTGCGCATGTGGCACAGGTTGAGGACCGTTTCGCTGCAGTCACCTTCCGGGATATCGATGCGCAAATGGCGCTCAAGTACTTGAATCCATTGGCCGAATGTCTGGGTGTCGGGTTGCTCCGACTGGCTGTAACCGAACAGACCGGCGGAGAAGGCGGTGGCGCCGGCGTACACCGGCAAGGCCAGGCAAACAACGCCGAGGAGCGTGGCAAGCGACGCGAAAATGGGGATTTTAGCCAATTGTCTTTGTCGGGTAAGTTATTTACTATCGCGGCTATTACAAGCGTATATATATAAACTATTGTATGTAGGGGTGGTTTTACATTAACCGGGGAAATCTGATGGTTCAAGTAATAAGAAAAGAAAAATTCCGCATCGGCCTGTTGTTGGCAGTCATTGTTGTACAACCGGTCTGCGCCGCTCCCACAGAAAATCCCGAAGTCGAGGCCAAGTTCGAGAAGGGCATGCAGGCGCTCGCTGACGAAAAGCTCAAGTCTGCGATCGAGGCCTTTCAGAACATCCTGAACGCCGATCCCAGTCTCAACCGCGTCAAGCTCGAACTGGCGCTGTCGTATTACCGTGCGCTGCGTTACGAAGATGCGCAGCAGCTGGCGAAGGAAGTGCTGGACGATCCCCTGACCCCGCCGGAAGTGCGCGTAACTGTCCTTGCGTTTCTCGCGCAGGTGAAACGCGATTCCGAGCGCTATGGGCAAAAGCACGAGTACACACCGTACGTGTCTCTCGGCATCATGCACGATTCCAACATCAACGTCGGCCCGGCCAATGCCAATATCCGCATCGGCGATATCCCTGCGACGCTTGACCCGGACTCGGTGAAACAGAGTGGCAATGCCGGTGTTTTCAGCGCCGGCCTCAATCATCTGTACCAGTCGGGCAAACGGGTGCAATTGGGCGAGCGCACCGGCATGCTGGTCTGGCAGAGCGCCGCCAACCTGTACTGGCGCAAGTACCACGATTATGGCGACTACGATATCGCGGTCGCCGGTGTCAGTACCGGTCCTGCCGTACTGATGCTGAACCACTGGCGGGCGTCACTGCAATTGCATTCCGAGTACCTGAATCTTGGCCACCACACGCTGGGCTGGTTCCATTCGCTCAATCCCGCGTTTACCTGGCAGCTCACAAATGCCGAGCTCACCTGGGACGCGACCTACACTCACCGGTATTACGCCCGGTCCGTCGATTCGGGACGCGAGGGTGACTATGTAGCAACGGGGCTGAACTATGGCCGCTACATGAATAATCGCCGGGTTGCCCTGACCAGCGGTGCGCGCCTGATCAAGTTCCTTGCCGACGACGACCAGTATGGCTACAAGGGCTTCCAGCTTAGCGCAGGTATCAGCACGGATACTTACCGCAACGGTTCGGCATATGCCCGCGCGCGTTATGGCTACTATGACTACGATGGCAAAGACCCCACCTATGACAAGGCACGGCAGGAAAACGAGTATGTGCTGACACTGGGTTTGTCGCACAAGTACAACGAGCCCGGTGACCTGCTGAAAGGCTGGGTGGCCAACCTGACCTGGGAGCGTACCGAGAACAATTCCAATATCGGTCAGCTGTACAGCTACAAGCGTTACCAGGGCATGTTGTATCTGTCGAGAAACTTCTGATTTACAAGGGAATATTTCGTTAAACAGCGGGCTTGGCAGCCCGCTTTTTTTCATCCGTGAGAGCCTGTCGGGGAATGTAGACAATGTCGAAAGAGTTTACGCAATTATGTGAACTCAATCACACTCCGGGCCGAAGAGTTAAGTCTCAGAAAACGATGTATAAGTTGTTGAACCACCGGGGGCTTTGGCGGTGCAGCGATGTCGATAAAGTTTACGGACAGCGCTACCCATCATCATGCAAAGCGCGATATTTCTATCTAAGCATCTGATATATAAATCGAAAATAAAATCAGGCACGGTCGTTGCTTCTCCTAGCCGTATCGATTGCCTTAATTTGATGTTTGAGGAAGGCGCATTATGCGTTCGCAAAGACCAATTGTTTACCTGGCTGCAGCCGCAATCCTGGGAATTTGCCAGACCGGCTTGGCACAGGCCAAAGAGGAAGATTCCGCCTATCACTGGGGCCGCTGGGCAGTGCTGAGTCCGGCGGCAGGTGGTGCCGAGCCCTATGTCGCGGTCAAAACCCCCGGGGCTGAATTCAATGCGCGTCCGGGTGATGCGTCGCAGTTTCAGCCGGAGATT
>JAJDOI010000143.1 GCA_022340245.1 Thiogranum sp. | reverse complement strand
CGCGCCGAAATACCTCAGCAGCTTGCCGAGCAGGTGCGCGGCCTCGTCCGGCTTGCTCATGTGATAGCGCCACACACTGCCGAGCTCCGCATACAGATTGCCCTTGTTGCGCCGGAAGCCGTTTTCCTGGTGCGCCCTGATGAGCCGGTCGACGCCCTGGTTCCGGTCCGCATCGTAGGGCCCCTCCGTGACACCAGGCTCCCAGCCCGAGTGATAGCAGATAAAGGTGACATCGGGATAACGGCGCGCCACGCGGGCGATATCGGCCGGGTCCGAATAGCGGTACTCGAGATCACCGAGCGGGATACCGCGGTGTGCGCAGACGATTTTCACGCCCAGCTCGCGCGCCTTCTCGATCATGGGAATGCCGTAGGTCGGGTCGTCCATGAAATAACCGCGCCCTTCCGGCCCCCACTGCGGGTAAGTCTTCCAGGCATTCACACCGAACTCGCGCGCCTGTGTCTCCATGAACGCCAGCGCGCCCGGCTCATTGGGCAACACACCGCCATGAATCATGGCGCGCTGACGGCCACCGAGCCTGTCGATGATGGCACGCGCCTCGGCCGCGTACTCGATCGGGGTGGGATTGCTGCCGCGCGCACCCCACAGCGCCGAGACCACCGCCGCATCGGTATCGCTGTCGAGAAACACATCCTTGACCAGCTGTTCGGCCGAATAACAGCCGAAACCCTCGTCCGCGCATTTGCGCCGCTGGGGAAACACCTGGTTCAACACCCGCGTCCAGCGCTCGCCGTCCTTGCCCTTCGCCCAACTGCCCGAGGGGTCCACGCAGTGGGTCTGGATATCGAAAATGAACTCATCGCCGCCCAGCGCCGCCTGCGCCAGCGCATCATCGAACGCCGCCTCCGCGGGAACATCGAACCAGCCGCCACGCACACCCGCGCGCGCGTGCACCGCATTGAACGCCAGCAGCGTCGCCGCCGAGCCCGCACAGGTTTTCAGGAACGCCCTGCGCCCCAGACCGCATTTTCGCGCCGCCTCGCCGACCAGGCGCTGCGCCTCCCGATTGGCCGCGCGCTCCAGCGGCTGCAGCGGCCGCGGCGCGTATTCCCCATTGGAAGCCGAATCAATCTTGATCGGCAGGCGTTTGCCCTCGGGGTCGAGGTCCATGGCAGTTCCTCCTGTTGGCGGTCCAGGTATTGGCTTTCAACAGGAGACAAGTATAGTCAATGGAAATTCCGGCTAGACAAGAAGTACCAGGCAGCACACAGTCAGGGCCGGTCGCCGGGCGGGAAGATCCGGTCCCGGTCCAGGCTACCATTATTGCTCTCGAAGACGACGGATTGGATAATCACCGCCTGTCACACGCCCACACGGCACGGCCAGACCTTGGAAAGCACCCGCATATTCATTGTCGAAGACGAACCCTCCATCGCGCAGACGGTGCAGTTCGCGCTCCAGACCGAGGGCTTTGCGACGGAGCATTTCCCCACCGGCAGCGCCTGCCTCGCTGCGCTGAGCACCGGCACCCCGTCGCTGATTCTGCTGGATGTCGGTCTGGCCGACGGCAGCGGGTTCGAGTTCTTCCGGCGCATCCGCCAGATCACCGACACCCCGGTTATCTATATGACGGCGCGCGATGCCGAGGTAGACCGGGTCGCGGGCCTGGAGATGGGCGCCGACGACTATATCGTCAAGCCCTTCAGTCTGCGCGAGCTGGTGGCGCGCGTGCGGGTGGTGTTACGGCGTATCGAAACCGCGAGCGTGGCGACAGCCGGCGCGTCGGACGTCTTCCGCATCGACAGCGTGCGCCGGCAGATCCACTACCACGCCCAGCCGCTGGACCTGACCCTGCACGAGTACCGCCTGCTGGAAACCCTGCTCAGCCAGCCGGAGCGTGTCTTCACCCGCGGCCAGTTGCTGGAGCGCGGCTGGGATGACCCCGACCACCGGCTGGAACGCACCATCGACAGCCATATCAAGAGCCTGCGCAACAAGCTGCGCAGGATAGAGCCGCAGGCGGACCCTATCTGCACCCATCGCGGCGTCGGCTATTCCCTGATCCCCGACGCTTGAATATCCGCACGCGCATTTTCCTGGTCTTCGCCGCGGCAGCCATCGCCGGCTTTGCCCTGCTGGCCTACTGGATCAGCAGCGATGTCGGTGACCGCTACAGCGAGTCATTCGAAGAGGTCATGGTGGATACAGCCAACCTGCTGGCGGAGGTTATCACCGCCGACCTGGACAGCGGCGACACGGCCCTGCTGAAACTGGACAATGCTTTCAGGCGTCTCCGGCTGCGCCGCTTTTCCGCACAGATCTACGAACTGGAAAAGACCCGCGCCGATATTCGCGTGTATGTCACCGATGACAAGGGCATCGTGCTGTTCGATTCAGACGACGGCAAAGCCGTCGGCGAAGACTATTCCGAATGGCGCGACGTCCACCTGACGCTCCAGGGCGAGTATGGCGCCCGTGCCACGCGTATCAGCGATGAGCTGTCTGCTGGCGATCCCGCGGAGAAACTGACAGTCGCTTACGTGGCCGCGCCGATCTACAGGCAGGGCAGGATTGCCGGCGTGGTAACGCTGGCCAAACCCAAGAGCAACATCGACCGCTTTGTCGCCAAGGCCAAGACCAACCTGATGCTGGCGGTGGCAATTTCCATCGGCCTGGTGCTGCTGCTCGGCTACACGCTGTATATCTGGGTCAGCCGCCCCCTGCAGACCCTGGTGGATTACGCCCACAGCGTTGGCCGCGGCGAACGCGTCCAGCTGCCGCAACTGGGTGACAACGAAATCGGCAAGGTCGGCGAAGCCATGGACAGCATGCGCCAGGCGCTGGAGGACAAGCAGTATGTCGAACGCTATGTACAGTCGCTGACCCACGAAATGAAAAGCCCCCTGACGGCCATTCATGCGGCCGCCGAACTGCTGAGCCGGGACCTGCCGCAGGACAGGCGCGAACAGTTCGCCGAGACCATTGTCACGGAGGCGAAACGGCTGAACGTGTTCGCCAGCCGCCTGCTGCAACTTGCAGCGCTGGAGAAACGCCGTGATATCGGCAAGCATGAGTCGTTCACACTCGCCACGCTGGTGGAGGATGTCATCGAGGCGCATGCGCTGGAATGCGAATCGCGCAGGCTGACGGTCACGCTCGACCAGACGGCCACACCGACGATGCGCGGCGACCCTGTGCTGATCCGTCAGGCCATAGACAACCTGTACCGCAACGCCATCGACTTTTCCCCGCCCGGCGGCAGGATCGCGCTGGCTATCTATCCCAAGGACGGCCAGACCCTCGTCGACATCAGCGATGAAGGCCCGGGCATCCCGGACTATGTCGGCGAGCGGGTGTTCGAGCGTTTCTTTTCCCTGCCGCGGCCCGACACCGGCCAGAAAAGCACCGGGCTGGGACTGAATTTCGCCCGCGAGGTGGCCGAACTGCACGGCGGTTCCCTGGTGCTCGAAAACCTTAATCCGGGCACGCGCGCCCGCCTGAGGTTGCTTCACACAATCTCCACATAATCTCCATCCCGGCTCCGCAGTAACTCCCCGCAGCCCGCGCATACTCATACCGTCAACAAGCACGACGGAGAAAAACAATGCGCGTTTCCCTGTATCGACACCCCTGCCGACTTACTGCACTGCTTGCCGTAATGGCCTGCCTCGCGTTCCCGGCCACCAGGGCGACCACCACCGACAGTGAGCCGCCCGCGTCCTTGTCGCCCTATTTTCTTGTCGAAGGCGCCGACTCCGCCGTCGACCGGCTGCCACTGAAGAAGACCAGTGCCGATGTGCGGCTCAACGGTTTCCTCGCCAGCGTGCAGCTGTCGCAGGTATACCGCAATGAGGGCACCCAGCCGATCAACGCCACCTACATTTTCCCGGGGTCGACCCGTGCTGCTGTCAACGGCATGACCATGACCATTGGCGAGCGCCGCATCGTGGCGCAGATCAAAGAAAAGCAGGCGGCCAAAAAGACGTTCGAGGCGGCCAGGAAAGCCGGCAAGTCGGCCTCCCTGCTGTCGCAGAAACGTCCCAACGTCTTCTCCATGGAGGTGGCCAACATCATGCCCGGCGACCAGGTCACGGTCGCGCTGACCTATACAGAACTCCTGAGCGCCGAGGATGGCGTGTACGAGTTCGTCTTCCCCGGCGTGGTCGGCCCACGTTATGGCGGCGATGCCGAACAGGCTGAAGGCGAGGTGCAGTGGATCAGCAACCCCTACCTGGCGCAAGGCAGGCCCGATCCGGTCAGCTACGGCATCAACATCGAGATGACCTCTCCCCTGCCGATCGACGACCTGGTCTCGCCCACCCATGAACTTCTGACCCAGTGGCAGGACAAGCAGTCGGTGAAACTGTCGCTCAAGGACGCAGCCAATGCGGGTAACCGCGACTTCATCCTGCGCTACCGCCTGCAGGACGAACAGATCCTGACCGGGCTGACACGCTTCGAGGCCGATGGCGAAAACTATTTCCTGCTGGTGTCCGAGCCGCCCATGCGGGTCACGCCGGAGCAGATCCCCGCGCGCGATTATTTCTTCGTGGTCGATGTCTCCGGTTCCATGGCGGGTTTTCCGCTGGACACCGCCAGGGACCTGATGGCCCGCCTGCTCAACAACCTGAAGCCGTCGGACCGCTTCAACATCCTGTTCTTCTCCGGCGGATCCGCCGTGCTGTCGCCGCAGCCGCTGGCGGCAACACCGCACAATATCAACCGGGCGATCAACATGATGAACAAGCAGCGCGGTGGCGGTGGAACCGAGCTGTACGCGGCACTGCAACGGGCGTTCGCCATGCCAGGCGATGACAGTGTGTCGCGCAATATCGTGCTGGTGACCGACGGCTATATCAGCGCGGAGGATCGGGTGTTTCGCCTGGTCGACGAACAGCTGCACCGCAACAACCTGTTCGCCTTCGGTATCGGCAGCTCAGTCAACCGTTTCCTGATAGAGAGCATCGCCAGGGTCGGCCGTGCCGAAGCCTTTGTGGTGACCGGTAGCGCGGACGCGGCGCGCACATCCGGACAGTTCAGCCAGTACATATCCGCACCTGCCCTGACGAACATCCGCGTCGAGGCGGACGGGGTGGAACTCTATGACCTGGAACCGGCCAGGGCGCCCGACATGCTGGCGCAGCGGCCCGTTATGGTCATCGGCAAATACCGCAACGCCGCCGATGACGCCAGCATCAGGCTAACCGGTGTCGGCGGCCAGGGTGCGCAGTCGTGGACTTTCCGGCTGGATGAGGCACAATCCGTCGACAGCACCCTGCCGCAGCTCTGGGCACGCAAGCGGCTCGAACGCCTGTACGCCGTACCTGCCGACAACAAGGAAGTACTGCGCGAGCGCATTGTCGAACTCGGCCTGCAGTACTCGCTGCTGACCCGTCACACCTCTTTTGTCGCCGTCGACGACACCGTGCGCAACACCGCGGGCGATGCCGAAGACGTCAAGCAGCCGCTGCCGCTGCCCGAGGGTGTCAGCAACCTGGCCGTCGGCCGGCCAATGCCGGAACCGGAGCTGCTGTGGGCCGGCCTGCTGGTCCTGTTGATGACCTGCTTCGGTCAGCTATGGAAACGCCGCCGTGCGCTGTCTGCGTAAACCACTTGACGGGAAGACGCTCGCCTGGTGGCTGACGGCGCTGGGTGTCGCCCTGGCCATCAAGCACCACTACAGTGTTGCCAGCGCCGCCGATCTGCAATGGATGTTGCGGCCCCTGTCGCAGCTGCTGGAATGGATCAGCGGGCACCCCTTCCACCGTGACAGCCTGCACGAGTGGGTGAGCGAAAGCGCGGACATTCGCCTGGTCAAAGCCTGCGCCGGTATCAACTTCCTGCTGATGTCGCTGCTGGCCTGGGCCTGGGTATTCCGCCCCGACCGCAGTGAAGATGTCGGCGTCCCGACCTGGGTTGCAGGAAGGATACTGCTGCTGCTTGCCCTGATCATGGCCGCCTGGACCACCGCCCTGCTGGCGAACAGCCTGCGCATCGTCCTCGCCATGAACCTGCCCGGGCACGGCGCCGGCCTGCACAGGCTGATCGGCATGCTGATCTATGTGCCGCTGCTGTCGTTGCAGCTGCACCTGGGGGATCGAGGGAACTGGAAGGCGGCGCTTGCCGGGCCCGTCATTCTGTATCTGCTGTTGATGGCGGTAGTCCCGGTGCTGACCGGAAACGCTTTAAACAGCCCCGGGCAGTTTATAGAGCACCTGTTGTATCTCGCCGCGATGGTAACCGTTATGGGTGGCCTCTATGTCGGCACGCAGGGCCTGGTCCTGCGCTTGCGATCCGGCCAGCGCCCGGCACGCCCCACAACACGGCTCTAAGTAATGTGAATTCAATGCAGCCAGACCCGACCGATATTGCCTGCTTTCAATCAAGTCCGACGCTATTGGTCGTAAATCGCCTTGAAACCGGCTTCGCTGAATCCATTCATGCGCTTTTTGCCCACGAGTATAACCGGCACACCCCTCGCGCCCATCCGGTCGTACCGTGACTTCGCGCGCCGGTCCTTTTCTATATCGTATTCCGTGAAGGCAATTCCGTTCGCCTTGAAATAGCGTTTTGCCTTTTTGCAGTACCCGCACCAGCTCGTGGAATACATGACGACATTTTTGCCGGTATCGAAGACAGAGCTGTCATAGCTTACGCTCGCATAGGTGTTGACGCGCACCTTGACGGTACTCGAGTCCTGCTGCAGCGGTGCTTTATCCGCGAAGCGAACCTTGCCGTTATCGTCCGTCCATCGATATATTTCTGCATGGGAACCCGCCCACAGGACGACGCCCAGACACAGTACCAACAGTCGGATCACTTTTGCAGGTGTCACGCTAAACACTCTTTGTATATCCCTGATCCCCATGTATCGGGACCCGTGAAATCGGTGAAATCGGGGTCAGAGAACAATTGTTTCTAATATTAGTAAATATTGCTCTCTGACCCCAATATATTCTTTACGAGAACCAGGCGATCAGTTGCTTCAGGAATCCCGGCTTGCTGCGTTCTGCAGGATCAACCTCGCGATACGCCCACGCCAGGCAGATATTGTCACTTTTCCCGTCTGCCTGCTGGCTGGCTAATTGAACCAATTGCCCTGCATAGTCCTGATCGATGGCCGTTCCGTCGGTCTTTGCAAATATTTCCTCTACATCCAGCTGATTCCAGAACCCGTCACTACAGAGTAGAAAGAAATCTCCCGCCGAAACTTTCGATGCATAAAACTCCGGTGTCAGCTCATTGTTCCCACCAAGGCACATATACAGCTGATTCTGTGGTGCAGAATGCCTGGTTTCATCCTCAACATCGGCGCCCTGATCCTCCATCAACTGTGCAATGGAGTGATCCGAGGTCCTATGGATGAGCCTGCCGGCATTGAACTGGTAAAGCCGACTGTCGCCTATGTGCACGCAGTAGGCCTGTTTGTCCGTCAGATAGGCGATCACACAGGTGCTACCGGGCGCCGATTTGCCGTTATCCGACAACGTCAGGATGGCGTTATGGGCATCCAGACAGACGCTTTCCAGAAACGCCCTGGGATCATCTGTCACACTGTGATTGAATCGACTGGAGGCAATGTCGATAACGGTTTGCGCTGCTGCCGCCCCGTCCTCGTGACCGCCCATTCCATCCGCTGCCACCAGCAGGTGCGCCGCCCCATCCTCCAGGTGCAAAATGGCGACACGATCCTGCTGCTCTTCTCGATCGCCAATCGCCAGCGCCGAGGCATACTGCCAGCTCATGGGAAGGCTTTCCTGCTATGAAAGGGCCTGGCTGCCATGGGCACGACTCCCTACTGGTTGTCGATCGTGCGGTGAAAGAACCTCATCGAGAGATTGTTAACACGCACATAGTCTCCATCCATGAGCTTGACGGATCGTTTTAACGGTTCATCATTCAATATCACACGACCCCGCCGCTTCGGCAGCAGGTGGTAGCCCGCAGCATTTCGCTGGATTTCAGCTGCCAGACCAAAAGACAACCACCCGGGGGTGCGAATATCGCATTCTTTCGACCCACCGATCCTGCAGTCCTGTTCCCTGATGATGAATCTGGACTGCTTTCCCCTGGCATCAAGCACTTCCATATACGCTGTTTTCTTTTTTTCTCTCAACTTCAGAAGATCCTGAACGTCGGATATATTCACTTCCATGGTACCGTCCTGGGACAGATTTCCGTCCTGCGCAAGATCCGGATCGGCTATCCCATGGAGTCCGCGCGAAGCCATATACTTCAACACGTAGTTGTATATCTGAATCTCATCCCGGTATTCGAGCGTATGCCGGTCGATTTTCCTGCCGTTGACAAATACGCCATTACTGCTGCCGTTGTCGGCTATGACGTATCCGGCCCCCTCTTTTTGAATCACCGCATGATTCGATGAGACACCGGCGTTATCCAGCACAATATCGCTATCGGGACTTCGCCCGATAGTCAATTGGCCCTTGTTCAGTTCAACCTGATTCATCAGCACATTGTTGAGATGTATTCGTATGTAGGGCATGTCAGTTATCCACAGGTTATCTGAAAATATCGGCGTAATGATTTGCAGTTATTCAGCATTCGTGAAGGATGAGAAGATTTTTTTCCACACCCTTTTTGGCGCATCCCGTAAAATGTTTGTGTTGTTCTGCAGCGCCAGCAGTCGGGTATTTTCCGGCTGAACGGTCAGCCCTTTATGCACATATGCCTTGGCGGCTTCGTATTCGAACTTGTCCAGTTTGCTTTCGGCGAGATCTGCATAGGCATTGGCGATGCTGGTGATGCCTTCGAGCGCTTTCTTGTGCCGCGGCTGCAATTCAAGGACCTGCTGGTAGTAGGCGTAGGCATTGTCATTCTCTGGCTGTGTCAGCCGTTGTTCTTTCAGGGCTGTGCGGGCCTGCGCCAAAATTTCTCCTATGCCTGCTTTTTTCTGCAGTGCAAGCAATCGGGCATTGTCCCGCTGAACCGTCAGCCCGCGCTGCACATACACCCCGGCGGCTTCGTAGTCGAACCGCCCCAGCTTCTGTTCGGCAAGGTCCGCATAGGCATCAGCGATGCTGTTGATACCCTTAAGCGCCTGTTTGTGCTGCGGCTGCAATGCAAGGACCTGCCGGTAGTAGTCATAGGCATTGTTCTGCTTTGGTGTTGTCAGCCGGTATTCTTTGACTGCCGTGGCAGCCCGCGACAACAGTTTCTCGATGCGTTGTTGCTTGCTGTTCGACGGAGCAGGTGTTTCCTTCACCGGCGCATGGAGTTCCTCTGAGGGCGTTGCTGTAACGACCGGTGCGCCTGCGGGGGCGGCGCCTTCGCTTATCGTCATGCCCGGCGGCGTCTGATCGGCGTTGCGGTCCGCCGTGGCCGCTGTTTGC
>JAJDOI010000136.1 GCA_022340245.1 Thiogranum sp. | reverse complement strand
CACCACGAACTCGCCGTCAGGGCACATCTGGACATCGAACTCCAGCCAGCAGGCCCCCGCCTCGAGCGCGGCCTGCAGGCCGGGGCGGCTGTTTTCCGGGTAACGGTGCATGTAGCCGCGGTGAGCCACCAGTTGGGGAGTCGCGGGTTCAGTCATAGTTGCCTGCTTCGATGCGCCTGAGTAATTGTTCGACGAACTCGCCGTAGCGGCCTGCCAATGCGCTATCGGGCTGCGGCGCGAAAAGCTGAACGTCATCGGTGCCCGCCCAGTCCGCCGGCCGCCCGGCCGCCAGCCAGGCGATGCCGCGTGCACTGGCTTCCTGCTGGTGTGAGCGGGTCACGGGCAATCCGCTGAGGTTTGCCAGCTTCTGGCACAGCGGCGCGATCCGCGACAGGCCACCGCTGACACGCAGGTGGCGCAACGGACGCACATGCTGCATCCGGTCGAGATTGCATTGCAACAGGAACACGATGCTTTCGGCGACGGCGACCGCCCGCTCAGCCGGGGTGTATTGCGTGCTTTCGGGATGGAAGGCCGGTGCAAGGTTGTGCTGCCACCAGGGCGAGCCCAGGCCGCCGACCGTGTTTATGAACAGCGGCGGCGTACTGACCTGTTGCAGCCAGTCTGCCAGTTTGCCGCCCGGGTCGCCGCCGCCGTATGCGTCCTGCAGCCACTGCAGGGCGTTGCCGGCGCCATTGACGGTGGCCTCCAGCAGGTATTCGCAGCCCTGTGCATCGCTGGACGCGATGCTGTTCAACAGGGTGCTGTCAGTGATTGCGTCGCCGCCTGCAGCGAGAATGAAGGCGCCGCTGCCGATATTGATGAACGCACAGCCGCTGTCGGGTTGGCCTTCGCTGAACCAGACAGCGTTCTGGTCGCCGCCTACGGCAGTGACCGGAATGCCCTGTTCGCTCAGTACGCCGTAGTCGTGCTCGACGGGCGTACACGCCGGCAGGCGGTCTTCGGCAACCTCGAACCAGTCAAGCAGCGTTCGCGACCAGCGCCGCTGCCCGATGTGCATTAGCTGCATACGCTGGGCGTTGGCGTGATCGATGCGCGAGGTAGCGCCGTCGCACAGGTTGTCCAGCAGGAATGCCGCCAGTGGTCCAAGTCGCGGCCCGGATCCGTCAGTGATCGAACCGGCCAGCCAGCGCAGCTTGCTGGCCCCGTAGTGTGCGGATAAAGGCAGGCCGGAAAGCCTGCGGATGCTTTCGGCATGTGCGCGCAGCGCCGCGACCTGCGCTGCTGCGCGCGTGTCCTGCCAGCTTAGCGCGGGCGATGCCGGTATACCGTCGCGGTGCCAGGCCAGTACCGTGGAGCGCTGGGTAACCAGCCCGCAGGCGCGCACGACGCTCCGCTGGTGCGGCGGCAGTGATTGCAGGGTCATGTCTATCACTGACTTCACGCTGGCGAGTATCTGCCCGGCATCCTGTTCCGCGCGCCCGGGTCGGGGGCGCCTCAGGTCGACCGACAGCAGCTGGCCGGCGACCGTATTCCCGTGCATGTCGAACAGCAGTGCGCGGCTTGCATGGGTTCCCTGATCGATAGCCAGTATAAGTTCCATCAGGACTAAAGATAGCCGCTGGCGCTTGATGCCAAAAGGCCTGCGGAGTAAAAAGGGCTAAAATCAATGGATCACCGGCGACCGAAGACCACCATGTCCGAGTCTTTTCAATTGCACCCGCAGCTGGCGGCGGACGCTATCCGCATCGGCGATCTGCCGCTCAGTTTGTTGTTGCTGCTGAACGATGCGCGGTATCCCTGGTTTATCCTGGTGCCGCGAAGAGCCGGCATCACCGAGATATTCGAACTCGAACCGGACGATCAGCGGCAACTATGGCATGAGTCGGCACGCCTTTCGCGCTTCATCAAACAGGCGTTTCACGCAGACAAGCTCAACATCGCCGCGCTTGGTAACCTGGTGCCGCAACTGCACGTGCATCACATTGCCCGCTATCGTTCGGACCCCGCCTGGCCGGGGCCGGTGTGGGGGCACAGCGCGGCGCAGCCATACGAAAAACATACCATAAGCGAACGTGTGGCCATGGCCTGCGATGCTTTTGGAGCAGACCTGAAAGTTTACTAGGGTTGCAGGCCGCGGGAGGATACGGGAATGCCTTTTAGAGTATTAGCGATAAGCGTTTTTCTGATGTTTGCGTTCAGTGGTTGTTCGCAAAAGGATGCGGAGCACGGGCAGGCGGCGACCGCGGGCAAGCCGGCGGAGCATGTCTGGAAGGAGCAGGTCGAGGCGCTCGACAAGGCCAAGGCTGTCCAGCAGGACCTGAATGCGGCGGTTCGGCGCAACGCCGAAGCGATTGAAGAGCAGGCGCGATGACGCTCGGGCCGGGGTCCTGCGACACGGCTCACGGCAAAGTCGAAAATCGGTGCTATATTTTCCAGTGAGAGTCTGTGGTCGTTTGCACAGAAGCATGCACCTAGGAGGAACGCAGTATGGCGGTTTCGGAAAGAGCAACCAGGCTTCGCTATGCCCCGGCCGACTGGTCGGAAAGCGAGGCTCGGGAATGGGCGGAAAGCCAGGGTCTTGACATGGATGATGATCACTGGGAAGTCGTTTACGCGCTGCAGGAATATTGTTCACGTCATGAATGCAGCAAGTACAGTGTCCGCGAACTGCACGATGCGCTGGACGAGAAATTTCATGAGAAGGGCGGTTACAAGTACCTGTACAAGCTGTTTCCAGGTGGGCCGATTGCACAGGGTTGCCGGCTGGCCGGCCTGGAGCCGCCGGCAGGATCCGTAGACCTGGGGTTCGGCAGCGTCGTCTGAGGGGGCGGATGCCTCGACGCCGGTCGGCTGGTTGCCGGGGGGAAAAGGATCCTTGGGTCGTATCCGTCAGATACCTGCGCCAGCGGGCTGAATGTGTGCCTGTTGATCGCTACCCCCGGCAGCCTGCTCGGCGGGATTGCGGCAGGCTGCCCGGTGGCGCTGGCTTGCGGCTGGCGCCAGGCCGCCCGAATACTGTTACAATGTGCCGAAGCCTGTGTCGGCTGCCCGCGGTTTTCCGGGTGTTCGCGCCGCGCGAGGCGGTCATTCTTTCCCTTCTGAAAGTATTTCCACGACAATAGCGGCCACCGAAGAGACGGGGGCCGCCCGGTTTGAGACTTTATCGCCCGAAATCCATACGCCGACTACTGTTTGTCGGCTTCATGCTGGTGGTGGTGCCGCTACTCGCGGCCCTGATTCACGCGACCTATGAAGTTGACCGGCTTGTCGCGCAGGGTCAGCGCGCGCTGTTTGCGACCGTGCGAGCCACGCAAAGCAGCCAGCTGTTACTGGAAGCTATTACCGATATGGAGCGTAATGCCCGGCAATACAAAGTGCTGGGCGATCCCGCCTTGTTGCAGGTGTACGAGGAAAACCATCAAAAGTTCGTGGATACTGCGCGGCGCCTGTCGGCGCTGAACCTGCCGGATCTGCAAAGGGAGCGGCTGGATCTGATGACCAAGGTGGAGGCGGAGGTCAGCGAGACGGTCACCCGCTTCGCGCACGATGCACCGGAAACTACGGTTGCCGTGGAGGGCTTTACCTCGCTGGCGCGTGATGCGCGCAAGATGCTGGTGGATAACCGCAAACTGGTCGAAGGCGAAGTCGCCACGCTGGAAAGCAATGGCGCCGAGGTACAGCGTGGCCTGGTTGTGCAGGCCATGGCGCTCGCGCCGGGGGCGTTGTTGTTGGCGGGAATTTTCACCGTGCTGATCACCAGGCCCATCCGCCAGATGGACAAGGCCATCCGCCGGCTGGGCGACGGTGATTTTTCCGCGCCCGCGCAGATCCAGGGGCCACGCGACCTTGAACAGCTGGGTGAGCGCCTTGACTGGATGCGGACCCGGTTGCTGGAAGTGGAGGCAGACAAAAACCGCTTCCTGCGGCATATTTCTCACGAGTTGAAAACGCCACTGACGGCGATACGCGAAGGTGCGGAACTGCTCAACGAGGGCGTGGTGGGCCACTTGAACAGCCAGCAGGCGGAGATAACGGCCATCCTGAGAGACAACAGCCTGCAGTTGCAGAGGCTGATAGAGGACCTGCTGGACTTCAATATCGCCACTTCGCGCAGCTCCAGGCTCCGTTGCGAACGGGTCGCATTACGTGGCCTGATATATAATGTACTCACTGATCATAAGGTTGCGGTGTTGGCACGGCAGCTGGTGCTGGATATTTCCCTGGCGCCGGTGGAGCTTGACGGTGATCGTGCGAAGCTGCAGACGCTGGTGGATAATCTGGTTTCCAACGCGATCAAGTTTTCACCGGAGAAGGGTCGCCTGCATGTGCACTTGCGCGCACGCGAGGGGCAGGCGGTGATTGAGGTGGCCGACTCCGGGCCGGGTATTCCGGAAGCGGAGCGGCGGCGGATATTTGATGCGTTTTTCCAGGGTAGCAACGTACCCAACGGTCACGTCCGCGGTACGGGCCTCGGGTTGTCGATCGCGCGCGAATATGCGCAGGCACACGGCGGCTACATAGAGGTCATAGACGGTGAGGAATCGGGTGCCTGCCTGAGGGTTATATTGCCGCTTCAGCAGACTGAGGAACGATGTGCGTAAGGTTCTGTTTTTGATAGTATGTTTTCTGGTTGCGGCGTGTCAGCCGGTGACCGTGCAGCGCCACGACGGCGGGCCCGTCCCAGTGACATTGCGGGTCGACGATGCGGCCTACTGGCTGGAGGAATGGTACCGGGTGACGAGCGTGCAGGGTGACCAGCTTGAACAGACGCTCAGGACCCGTGAGCAGGAGTTTGCTGCGCACCGGAACCCGCGCACGCGGCTGCGTCTGGCGTTGTTGCTGGCCGAGGGGCCACCCGAGGTGCGCGACCAGCTGCGCGCCCTGGCCCTGCTGGAAAAAATGGACACCGCCGCGGCCAGCGCCAGCGGTCGGGCGCTGGCCGCCCTGCTTGGCCAGGTGATTCGCGAACAGGTGGTCGCGGGTGATAAAATCAAGCAGTTGCAGCAGGATTCGGCCCAGTCCGCCGAGCGCGTGAAAGAGTTGGAACGACAGTTGCAAGAGCTGACCGACATTGAGCAAAGTATCCAGCAGCGCGAAACACCGCTTGAAGGGAAGGAGAAACAATGAATGCTTGTCGTTACCGGGTTCTGGTCGTAGATGATGACCCGGCCCTGCTGCGTTTACTGTCCATGCGCCTGTCTGTCGTGGGTTACGAAGTGGCTGCCGTGGAAAGCGGGGAAAAAGCCCTGGCGCAGATCCCGATTTTCCAACCACACTTGGTAATCACGGACTTACGCATGGATGGCATGGACGGTATGGCACTGTTCGACCAGATCTACCGGCGCAGTCCGGCGTTGCCGGTGATCATTCTGACGGCGCACGGCTCGATTCCGGCGGCCGTCGATGCTACCAGCCGGGGCGTGTTCGGCTACCTCACCAAGCCGTTCGACAGCAAGGAGCTTCTGGAGCAGGTCGCCCGCGCCCTGAGGGTCACAGGCGAGCAGAAGGCGCTTCGCGACGACGAGTACGTCGCGGAATGGCGTCAGGGCATTGTTACCCGCAGCCCGTTGATGGAAGACCTGCTGGGACAGGCGCGTCTGGTGGCTGCCAGCGAAGCCAGTATCTTCATCCACGGCCAGAGCGGCACCGGCAAGGAAGTCCTGGCGCGCGCCATCCACAAGGCAAGTGCCCGTGCTGCCGGTGAGTTTGTCGCCGTCAACTGCAGTGCAATCCCCGAGACCCTGTTTGAATCGGAATTCTTCGGTCACGTGAGGGGTTCGTTCACCGGGGCCACGCGCGATCACAAGGGACTTTTCCAGGCCGCCCACGGGGGCACGCTGTTCCTCGACGAGATCGGTGACATGCCGATGAGCTTCCAGGTCAAGCTGTTGCGCGCCATCCAGGAGCGCTGCGTGCGCCCGGTCGGTGCCACCCGTACCCAGCCCGTCGACGTGCGGATTATCTCGGCGACCCACTGCAACCTCGAGGAGTTGCGCAACGACGGCACTTTCCGTGAGGACCTGTATTACAGGCTCAACGTCGTGGCGCTGGACATCCCTTCGCTGGCCGATCGGCGTGAAGATATTCCGTTGCTGGCGAATTATTTTCTCACCACGCTGGACGACGCAACCAAGAAGGGCGTCAAGGGCTTTGCCGCGGATGCCATGGAGGTGCTGCTGTCGGCGCCCTGGCCGGGTAATGTTCGCCAGCTGTTCAATATCGTCGAGCAGGCGGTGGCCTTCACCACCACCTCGCTGATCCCGGCGAGCCTGGTGCAGCGCGCCCTGCGCGACGAGGTCGATGCCGAAATGCCGGCGTTTGCGGATGCGCGTTCGCGCTTCGAACGCGAATACCTCACGCAGCTGCTGCAGATCACCAACGGCAATGTCAGCCAGGCCGCGCGTGTCGCCAAGCGCAACCGTACCGAGTTCTACAAGCTGTTGCACAAGCACCATCTGAATCCGTCACAGTTCAAGGCCGCGCGCGCATCCTGATAGCCTGTCGTCGATCAACGACAACGCAGGGCATGGAATTTCAAGCGCTTTTAGCCGAGCTTCCAAAGTGCCGTCGCCGTAAGGCGACGGTCTGCGGTGCCGCGGCCGGGTTTCCTGCGGTGACTCTTCGCCGAGCCCGGGAAACTCGGTTCGCTGCGCGGTTTCGCGCGGCTCAAACGCGCGTGGCGACAGACGGGTCGCCGAGCGAGGGTTTTCGCCAATGAGAGTTATTGTCTGCGCCTTGTTGCTGACGCTCGTGATGCCGCCGGTTAACGCCGCGTCGAAGGGCGAGCGCAGCGCCGCTGAGGCGATTGCGCCGTTCGGCCGCATCGACAGTGACCACAATGGCTATGTGAGTCGTGTCGAGGCGCGCTCGATTGTGGTCGTCGAGACACACTTTGATACGGCCGACAAGAACGATGACAGTTTGCTCGATCGTGAGGAGTACCGGTCGTTGGGTGGGGCCAGGGAGACCGACTAGGTATTCGCCGCCGGGTCGTTGTGCGCCTGGCATGGCCGCTGTTATTACAAATGTCTATCACAGGATGCAAACAGCCGCGTGTATGGGTAAGCTACGCGGTTGGGGAATCATTGATGCCCAACGTTGTCACTACGAGGGAAGGCTTGTCGCAGTTTTGTTGGCCGGTTCGCGTTTATTACGAAGACACCGATAGCGGCGGCGTCGTATATTACGCGAACTACCTTAAATTCATGGAGCGCGCCCGAACCGAGTACCTGCGGTCGATGGGTTTCGAACAGGATCAGTTACGTCGGGACCAGGGCATTTTGTTTACCGTGCATTCGCTGCAAGTCGATTTCAGCTTGCCCGCCCGATTCAACGACGCCCTCGAAATCAGTGCCGAAATCAGTGATCTTAAACGTGCCAGCCTGGCGTTTTCCCAGTCGGTCCGGCGTCGCGGTGAAACAACGCCGTTGTGCAGCGGCACGGTACGCATTGCCTGTGTGGATGCTGAATCCTTTAGACCCAAACCGATTCCCGAAATAATTCGTTCGGAGCTTCTTAATGCAAGCTGATCTTTCCTTCTTCAGTCTGATTTCCGGCGCCAGTGTCGTCGTCCAGCTGGTGATGCTGTTGCTGCTGGTTGTGTCGGTGCTTTCGTGGACGATGATTTTCCGCAAGCGCGGGGCGCTCAACGAAGCGCGCGCCGACGCCGAGCAGTTCGAGGACCGGTTCTGGTCGGGAGGAGATCTCGCGACGCTCTACCAGCAGCTCGCGCCGCGGGCCGATGAGCTGGGCGGTCTGGCGAATATTTTCGTTTCCGGATTTACCGAGTTCACCCGCCTGCGCCAGCGCAGTGGCGGTGACCCGATGGCGATGGTCGAGGGCGCGCAGCGTTGTATGCGCGTGGCGCTGTCGCGCGAGATGGACGAACTGGAGGTGCACCTGTCGTTTCTCGCCACGGTGGGTTCCACCAGTCCCTACGTCGGCCTGTTCGGTACCGTGTGGGGCATCATGAACGCCTTCCGCGGCCTGGGTAATGTGCATCAGGCGACGCTGGCGATGGTCGCACCCGGTATCGCCGAAGCGCTCATCGCCACGGCCATGGGTCTGTTTGCGGCGATTCCCGCGGTCATTGCCTACAACCGCTATTCCAACGACGTCGAGCGCCTGGAAACCCGCTACGACAACTTCCTGGAAGAGTTTTCCAGTATCTTGCAGAGGCAGGCGCATGATTGAGCTGGCATGGCTTGACGTGCGGCAGGCCTAGAGTAGCCGCGGATGGCACGACAACGCATCAAGAAGAAACCGATGGGCGAGATCAACGTGGTCCCGTACATCGACGTCATGCTGGTTATGCTGGTGATCTTCATGATCACCGCGCCCCTGCTGAACCAGGGCGTGGATGTCGAGTTGCCGCAGGCCGACGCCGAACCCATGGATGAACAGCAGCAGGAGCCACTGGTGTTGAGTGTCGACGCCGAGGGGCGCTATTTCCTGAATGTCGGCGGTGACCCGGAGGCGGCTATCGACGCCGAGGCCCTGGTGCTGCGGGCGGCGGCGGTTCTGCGTCAGCGGCCGAAAACACCGGTACTGGTGCGCGGTGACGCGCATGTCGACTACGGACGGGTGGTGGCTGCCATGGCGCTGTTACAGCAGGCAGGCGCTCCCAAGGTAGGCCTGGTGACCGAGCCGGAGGGCAATTAGATTCGCGCGCTCTTGCAATTCCTGCGCGAGCGTCCGCGCCCCTTTGTGTACGCCGTGCTGGTACACCTGGTGCTGCTTGCGGTGCTGGTTTTCAGTCTCGACTGGGCACCGAGCACAAAGCCCAGCACGGCGAGTAAGCCGGCGCCGGTGCAGGCCGTGGTGGTTGACGCCGAGCGTCTCGACGCCGAGGTCCAGCGTCAGAAAGCGCAGAAGGAAAAACAGCAGCGCCAGGAGCAGGAGAAGCTCAAGCGTATCGAAGAACAGACCAGGGCCGCCGAGCGCAAGCGCGAGCAGGAAGAAAAACGGATCGTTGAGCTGAAACACCAGCGCGAAGTGCAGGCGCGCAAGGAAGCCGAGGCGAAGCAGAAAGCCAAGGCCGAAGCAAAGCGCAAAGCCGAACTGGCCGCGAAGCAGAAAGCCGAGGCGGCGAAAAAGCGCCAGGAAGAGGAAAAGCGCAAAGCCGAAGCCGAGGAAAAGCGCCAGGAAGAGGCAAAGCGTAAAGCCGAGGCGGAGAAGAAACGCCAGGAAGAGGCAAAGCGTAAAGCCGCGGCGGAGAAGAAACGCCAGGAAGAAGCCGAGCGCAAGGCGGCCGAAGCGGAGATGCAGGCGCGCCTGGCAGCCGAGCAGGACCGTATGGCGACGCAGCGGCGCAGCGCCATGCAGCGTATGATCGACGAATACGTGCTGTACATTCAGGAGAAGGTGCAGCGCAGCTGGATTCGGCCGCCGAGTTCGGGAGCAGGGTTGTCCTGTACCGTCGAGGTGCGTCTGATTCCCAGCGGCGAGGTTATCGATGCGCAGATTGTGCGCAGCAGCGGCAACGCCGCGTTCGATCGATCCGTGGAAGCCGCGGTTTTCAAGGCCTCTCCGTTGCCGGTGCCGCCGGACGCCGAAGTCATGGAGCAGTTCCGTTCACTCAGATTTGAATTTAAACCTGGATCAGCATGAAGAAATTTGCCATCAGCTTGTTTTGCCTCGTTGCCCTCCTGCCGTGGTTTGCCAGGGCGGCATTGACCATAGAGATAACCCAGGGTATCGAGGGTGCAGTACCGATCGCCGTGGTGCCTTTCGGCACGGGAGGCAACCGCTACACACCGCCGGAGAATGTGTCGGCGATTATCGCCGCCGATCTGGCGCGCAGCGGTCGTTTTGCGCCGTTGCCGGAACAGAACCTGGTAGCGCGGCCGGTTGACATCGGCGAGGTGCGTTTCCAGGACTGGCGCACGCTCGGCGTCGAAAACCTGGTGATCGGCAGTATCGAGCCTGCCGGTGCCGATCAGTATCGCGTCCAGTTCCGGCTGTTCGATGTGTTTCGCGGACGCCAGATTACCGGTTACAGTCTGCCGGCCTCCGCCGAGGGTTTGCGCTATGTGGCCCACCGTATCAGCGATCTCATTTACGAGGCGCTCACCGGTCAGCCCGGTGCATTTGCCACGCGCATCGCCTACGTGATTTCGGAAAGCCTGAACGGCAAGAAAACCTACCAGCTGCAACTCGCCGACAGCGACGGTTACAACCCGAAAACGCTGCTGAGTTCGCCACAGCCGTTGATGTCTCCGGCCTGGTCGCCGGACGGCCGCAAGCTGGCCTATGTGTCTTTCGAGAAACACCGCGCGGCGGTGTTCATACAGGATATCTTCACCGGCAAACGCGAGGAGCTTGCGGCCTTCGCCGGCATAAACGGGGCGCCGGCCTGGTCGCCGGACGGGCGCAACATGGCTGTCACCCTGTCGCGTGACGGCAACCCGGAGATCTACAGCATGCGCCTCAGCGACAAGACGCTGAAACGGCTGACCGTCGGACCCTCTATCGATACCGAACCGGTCTGGTCGCCCGATGGTCGCAGTATCGTGTTCACCTCGGATCGTGGTGGCAGTCCGCAGCTCTACCGCATGCCGGTGCAGGGCGGGCGTGCCGAGCGCGTGACATTCGAAGGTAACTACAACGCCAGCGCCGACTTTGCCCCCGATGGGAAGACCCTGGCGATGGTGCACGGCGAAAGCGGCAAGTACCGTATTGCCACGCTGGACCTCGACAGCGGACTGCTGCGTGTGCTGAGCGACGGCAGCCTGGATGAATCGCCGAGTTTCGCGCCCAACGGCAGCATGATTATCTATGCCACCGAGGCCGGCCACCGCGGCGTGCTGGCCGCGGTGTCGAGCGACGGTCGCTTCCGGCAGCGTTTCAGTTTGCAGCAGGGCAACGTGCGTGAGCCGGTCTGGTCGCCTTTCGAAAAACGTGACTAGCAATCGGTGGCTGTACAGCAGGTTTTCAGGTAACTTTATCGGACATTGAAAGGAGCACATCGCATGAAAATGTTTTACAGGGTGGTCATGGTACTGGCGGTGGTCTGGCTGGCGGGTTGTAGTTCGACCGGCGGCACCAAGGGTGGCGTGGCGGTCGAAGATCATTCGGGGACCGGCGCGGAAGGCGCGGCCGGCGGCGCGACGACGACAGGCGTGGGAGCCTATGGCGACCTGAGTATCGAAGCGCTGAACGACCCCAACAGCCCCCTGTCGCAACGGGTGATCTATTTTGCCTTTGACAGCAGCGAGGTCGCCGAGCAGGACCGACCGCTGGTCGAAGCGCATGCGGCCTTCCTGGTCGCAAACCCGACGGTGAAGGTCTCCGTGGAGGGGCATACTGACGAGCGCGGCTCGCGCGAGTACAACATCGGCCTGGGCGACCGCCGTGCTCAGGCGGTACGCCGAATGCTGGAATTCCAGGGCGTGTCGCCTTCGCAGATCACCGTAATCTCTTACGGCGAAGAGAAGCCGGCGGTGGATGGGCACGATGAATCTGCATGGAGCATGAACCGGCGTGTGGAACTGGTCTATGTGGGTCAGTAGAAAGACCCCGGTTCTGCTGATTTTGCTGGCCCTGGGGGCAAATGCCTCGGCGGCCAGCAAGGCCGAACTCGAGGCACGCATCGAGCAGCTGGAGCGCAAGCTGGACAGTCGCAGTCTGATGGACATGCTCGACCAGATGACCCAGTTGCAGAACCAGGTGCAGCAGTTGCGCGGTGATATTGAAGTGCAGACCCATACGCTGGAAGGCCTGCAGAAGCGCCAGCGTGATCTGTATCTGGATATCGACCGACGTTTGCACCGCCTCGAAGCGGGTGGGGTGCAGGGCCAGGCGGGTGCGGCGTCCGCCGGTCCGCCCGCCGCTGCGGTCCCGGGTGCGGCGTCCACCGCGGCGGCTCCTGCAGCGGCCGGGCCCGATGCAGCCCCGGCAACCGCCCCAGCCCTCAGTCCCGCCGAGCAGCGCAAGGCCTACGACCAGGGACTTGATCTGTTGAAAGAGGGGCGCTACAACGAGGCGGCCACGGCGTTTCAGGGATTTCTCAAGCAGTATCCCGACAGCAGCTATTCGGACAATGCGCAGTACTGGCTGGGCGAGTCCTACTATGTGACACGCCAGTTCCAGTCGGCGCTGGGTGAGTTCGGCAAGGTACCCGCGAACTACCCCAGCAGCAGCAAAGTCGCCGATGCCAAGCTGAAGATGGGTTATATACAGTATGAACTCAAGGACTGGGGCAAAGCGCGCGAGTTGCTGAGCCAGGTTGTCTCCGGTTATCCGGGCACTACCAGCGCACGCCTGGCGCAGGAGCGCCTGGATCGCATGCAGAAGGAAGGGCACTAGCCGTTCCGGTCACCCGGGGCTGCGGGTGAACTGACCCGGCCCCGGCGGCGGTGGTAAACTAGCGCTATGGAAACCGTGCTACGCCAGTCGCCGGCGGCTGTTGCCGAGCGTCTCAGAATCAGCGAAATCTTTCTCTCCCTGCAGGGCGAGTCCACCAGCGTGGGGTTGCCCACGGTGTTCGTACGCCTGACCGGCTGCCCATTGCGCTGCCGCTATTGTGATACCGAATACGCGTTTCGTGGCGGCGAGTTCATGGAACTGCCGCATTTGCTGGGGCGTGTCGCCCGCTACGGGGTTCGCCACGTGACGGTTACCGGCGGTGAACCGCTGGCCCAGCCCGCCTGTCTGCAACTGCTCCAACAGCTGTGTGATGCCGGGTTCCACGTCTCGCTGGAAACCAGTGGTGCGCTGGATGTCAGCGGCGTGGACGCGCGCGTGATCAAGGTGCTCGATCTGAAAACTCCCGGATCGGGGGAAGCCGCCCGCAATCGCTACCAGAACCTCGACTACCTCGTGCCGCGCGACCAGGTGAAGTTTGTCATCTGTGACCGCGCCGACTACGAATGGGCGCGGTCACAGATTACCGACCGGCGCCTCGCAGGCCGCTGCGAACTGCTGGTTTCGCCCGCCTACGGCCAGCAGGACGCGGCCGAGCTCGCCGGGTGGGTGCTTGCCGACCGTCTCCCGGCGCGCTTCCAGGTGCAACTGCACAAGATACTCTGGGGCGATGAGCCGGG
>JAJDOI010000114.1 GCA_022340245.1 Thiogranum sp. | reverse complement strand
GTGAATGAAGATGCCGACGACAACAAACGTGACCGCGAATGCGGTATGGGGCGAGGAAATGAGTATCGCCGGGCGTTTTGCCAACAGCTGGATCGGCACATGAAGTATCTCCCACGTGTCTCCCAGTAGATACTCAGCCAGAGTTAGCAGAGAGGTGATGCCCACCAGGATGAGAGCGGTTTCGACGAGCCGCCTGATGGCACCGGAACGGGTGCCGTCAGCTGTTATGAACAGGCACATGCCGCACAGGACCAGGCTCAAAGCCGTGTTTACGGACATGGCTGGAAAGCCGTTCAATAGGACGCGCAGCCTCGGAATATCTGCCGCCCACCCGACCAGTCCGATGATTCCCAGCCCCATTGTCGCTGCGGCTGAGAATCGGGGCGTAAACCACCTTAGAACTAAAGGCTTGCGCTCAGCTAAGCTCATGTAGCCCCGTCCTGGTTCTCCACATGCCAGCAGCTGGCACGGCGGTGTCGGAACACTAAGTCGGGCTCATCTGTTGGTGAAGATTAGCCATGATCCATAGCGAGCCCCCCGCGAGTATGACAAGAACCAGTGTGGTGAACACGATGGCCAGCAGATTCCAGCGCGACCCGGTGGAGGCATTCAGATGCAGGAAGTAATGCAGGTGCACCAGCACCTGGGCAACCCCCGCGAGCGCGATACCCGACAGGACGGCCGCATGCGGGAACGCACTACCCGCGACGACCAGTGCGAAAGGTATCACCGTCAGCGCAATCGCCAGAGCGAAGCCGGTCAGATACGATCCTGGCGTCGCCTCGCTCCCGCCATCAGTCTGGTTATCGATGGTTTTCATTGCAGCACCCCCGGCAGATAGACGATGGAAAAGATGCCGATCCACATGATATCGAGAAAATGCCAGAACAGCCCGAGACGCAGCAGTCGCGAACGCACCGACGCCGTCAGCCCTTTCACAGCGACCTGCGCCATCATGACCAGGATCCAGATCAGGCCGAAGCTGACATGCGTACCGTGTGTACCCACCAGGGTGAAAAAGGCCGACAGAAAGCCGCTGCGGTCGGGGCCCGCCCCCTGCGCAATCATGGCGTTGAATTCGGCCAGCTCCATCAGAACAAACCCGAGTCCGAGCGCAAAGGCCACGCCGAGCCAGAGCAAGGCCTGGGCGCGGCGCCCCCGCGCCGCCGCCAGCGAGACAAAGCCGTAGGCGATACTGCTGCACAGCAGCAGCAGGGTTTCGGCGAAAGTGTGGCCGAGGTCGAACAGCGCGTGTCCACTCGGTCCATCGGCGTAGTTGCGGCTCATGACCGCGTAGGTGGCGAACAACAGCGCGAAAATCACCGCGTCGCTCATCAGGTAAATCCAGAAGCCGAAAGCTCTGTCGGCATCGGTCTCCAGCTGTTCGGCGGCTGTATCGGCTGTCAGTTCCATTGCTTCCATGCTTACACCTGCGGAACCGGCTGATTACCCGTCGTCTCGCTCTGGCCGACAGCAGCCGCAAGGGCGTTTTCCAGATCGGCAAATCGCGCGTCTCCCAGCCGTTGGACCTCGGCGGCCGACAGCGTGTACTCCTGCTCATCCCGCCAGGCGCGTGTGATGACAGCGGCCAGAGCGCCGAGGGCGGTGGCGGTCGCCGCCCACCAGATGTGCCAGATCACGGCGAAACCGCAGGCGAATGCGAGTCCGCCCATCACAAAGGCAAGCCCGGAGTTCCTCGGCAGCACAATAGCCTCGTAGCGGGCCGGGCGCTGCCAGGCGGTGCCGGCCTGCTTCATCGCCGCGAAGGCGTCGACATCCGTGACCACCGGCAGGACCGCGAAGTTGTAGGGTGGCGGCGGCGAAGCCGTCGCCCATTCCAGCGTCCGGCCATTCCAGGGATCACCGCTCAGGTCGCGGTTCTTCTGGCGGGCCCGAATACTCACGACCAGCTGCACGATCAGCGAGAGGATGCCAAACCCGATAAACACCGCACCGACGGCCGCCACCACCAGATACGGCTGCCATGCCGGATTGCCATAATGCTCCATGCGCCGCGGCATGCCCATAAAACCCAGCATATACAGCGGCATGAACGCGAGCAGGAAGCCGATCAGCCAGTTCCAGAAGGCGATTTTCCCCCAGCGGTCGTTCAGTGTGAAACCGAAGGCTTTCGGGAACCAGTACATATAGCCGGCGAGGTATCCGAACAGCGCACCCGGAATGAGCATGTTGTGAAAGTGCGCCACCAGGAATTCGCTGTTGTGCATCATGAAATCGGCCGGCGGTTCGGCCAGCACCACACCGGTCATGCCGCCGATGGCGAACAGCGGGATGAACCCCACGGAGAACAGCATGGGCGCGGTGAAGCGTATGCGGCCGCGGTACATGGTGAACAGCCAATGGAAGACCTTTACACCGGTGGGAATGGCGATCAGCATGGTGGCGATGCCGAAAACGGCGTTCACATTGGCCCCCGCACCCATGGTGAAGAAATGGTGCAGCCAGACGGTGAACGACAGCAACGCAATCACGGCGACCGCATAGACCATCATTCTGTAACCGAACAGGCGCTTGCCGGAAAACGTCGCGATCACCTCGGAGAACACGCCGAACGCCGGCAGGATCAGGATATACACTTCGGGGTGTCCCCAGATCCAAAACAGGTTGGCGTAGTTCATCATGTTGCCGCCCTGCCCGTTGGTGAAAAAGTGCATGCCCGCATAGCGGTCCAGACCAAGGAGCACGGTGACCACCGTCAGCGCCGGAAACGCCAGCACCATCAGGACGCTGGTGCACAGCGCCGACCAGGTGAACAGCGGCATGCGCATCAGCGTCATACCGGGCGCGCGTTTGCGCAGGATGGTGACGATAAAGTTGATCCCCGTCATCGTGGTGCCGACCCCGGAAATAACCAGCGGCAGTATCCAGTAGTCCACCCCTACCCCGGGATTGTACTGCAGTTCGGAATACGGCGGATAACCTGTCCAGCCGGCCCGCGAGAACGTGCCCACCACCAGCGACAACAGGATCAGCGCAGCACCGGCGACCGTCAGCCACAGGCTGACGGCATTCATGAACGGGAACGCCACGTCGCGTGCGCCGATCTGCTGCGGCACTACGACATTGATCAGTCCGGTCAGAAACGGCATGGCCATGAACACGATCATGATGGTGCCGTGCGCGCTGAAGATCTGGTCGAAATGGTGCGGTGGCAGATAGCCCGGGTCGGCGCCCGCTGCCATGGCCTGCTGCGTGCGCATCATCGCCGCGTCCACAAAACCACGCAGCAGCATGACCATGGCCAGGATGACGTACATGCTGCCGATCTTCTTGTGATCCAGGCTGGTCAGCCACCCCTTCCACAGCCAGGTCCATTTCCCGTAGAACGTGAGCGCACCCAGCACCAGCAGTATCACCAGCGCCATGAACGCCGCGGCGCTCATGATGATGGGGTTGTCGTAGGGAATCACGTGGATTGTGAGTTTTCCCAGCCAGTGATCGAACATGACCTATGACCTCTCAATTCCGGTTCATCGGGGTGTCGTTCCGATAGTCGCAGCACCGGGGTGCACGTATTTGTTGATCACGTCTTCGAATAGTCGCGGCTTCACCGGCGCATATTCGGCCACGGCCTTCCTGACGCTCGGCCTGGCCAGGCGCGCATAACTGTTCGTATCCAGCGGGTGATGCCGGTCCCGGACGGTTTTCACCCAGGCCTCGAAGTCCGCCTTCGGCAGCGCCACGACCTCGAAATGCTGGTACGGAAAGCCGCGCCCGCTGTACTGCGTGTTCTCGCCGTAATAGGTACCGGCTCTGTCGGCCAGCAGGTGAAGCTGGGTTTCCATGCCGGCCATGGCGTAGATTTGTCCGCCCAGGCGCGGAATGAAGAACGCATTCATCACGGTGTCCGAGGTGATCCTGAAGTCCACCGGGACGCCGATCGGCAGTACCACCCGGTTGACGCTGGCGATATGCTGCCCTGGATAAATGAACAGCCACTTCCAATCGAGTGCGACGACCTGGATGGTCAATGGCGTGGCGTCAGTCTCAATGGGTTCGTAGGGGCTCAGCTTATGCGACGAGAACCAGGCAATGGTACCGAGGCCAGCCACAATGATCCCGGGCACCAGCCAGAACAGCAACGACAAGCCGCGGGACTCGCTCCAGTCCGGCGCATAGACGGCCTGGCGGTTCGACGCCCGGTATCGCCAGGCAAACCAAAACGTCATGACAAACACTGGAATGACGACGAGCAGCATGAGCCCGATCACCACCAGAATGAGATTGCGCTCGCCCAGCCCGACCGGACCGGCCGGGTCGAGTACCGGCCAGTGCGCAGGGCTGCAACCGCTGACCAGCAGCGCCGTGACCGCTACCGGCCATGGCAATAATCTCCGGTGTGTCTCTTGCTTCATAGTCCGCCTTGGTTTCCCTGAGCCGGCTGCAAGACCTGCGCATCCTTGTCGTGTGCCGCCGCTATTGCATCCACACCGGTAGCAATATCCGCCACGCAGTGGCAGACGACTTCCGGGCTTCCGGATACTGGCATCAACGTCGTCACAGACTGCAGCCGATGACGCCGAAAGTTACTGCCGACATACCCAAGCAACATACGTACCTGCGCCGATCGCAGCCGACACCCCGGTTGCCCGCGGTCGGATATCGGAGAAGGATTCTGCTTCTGGCTCAATGCCGTGTGAACATTGACCACACCTGACCGCCGGTCCTTCAGCGCAACCGGATGACCGCCTCGCCCGCGGCAACCGACGGCCTGTGGGTACTATTCCACATAGCCTTGGGGGGCTATGCCCACACCCGCTCCCGGTCTGTGGGGGGTATTCAGAAAGTTTCCAGGAAAAACAAACGGCAATCGAGCTGGCACAGATGCTGCGTCAGCACTCGCCATCGAGACGTGGTAACAGGCGGACCGCCTGCCGCGACGCAAACCCATACTGGCGACTGACAGGTCACACCCGACATGAGTGCGATGGACAAACACGGACCGGACTATCCGGTTTCCCCGCCCGAAACGGCTTACAAACAGGAGCTGCATGACCTGCAGCTCGAACTGGTCAAACCGCAGAAGCACAAGCCCGAATGTGGGCGTTGGTCGCTGGACGACATTCCCTACGACGCGATTGACGCGACGCGCATAGCGGGTGATTCGTATCTGTTCTATATGTTGGCCGCGGCGTCCCTGGTCGAGATCAATTCCGACCTCTATACGCGCAACCTGCTGGAGTATTTTC
>JAJDOI010000113.1 GCA_022340245.1 Thiogranum sp. | reverse complement strand
GTGAATGAAGATGCCGACGACAACAAACGTGACCGCGAATGCGGTATGGGGCGAGGAAATGAGTATCGCCGGGCGTTTTGCCAACAGCTGGATCGGCACATGAAGTATCTCCCACGTGTCTCCCAGTAGATACTCAGCCAGGGTTAGCAGAGAGGTGATGCCCACCAGGATAAGTGCGGTTTCGGCGAACCGCCTGATGGCACCGGAACGCGTGCGGTCACCTATTATGAACAGGCACATACCGCACAGGACCAGGCTCAAAGCCGTGTTTACAGACATGGCTGGAAAGCCGTCCAATAGGACGCGCAGCCTTTGACTATCTGCCGCCCACCCGACCAGTCCAATAACTCCCAGTCCCATTGTCGCTGCGGCTGAGAAACGGGGCGTAAACCACCTTAGGAGTAAAGGCTTGCGTTCAGGTAGGCTCATGCAACCTCGTCCTGGCTCCCCACCGTTTCGTCGCGGCGACGATATGACAATATCGAATTATTTCAGTACGTTCCAGCAATATCTTAGCCATAAACAACCCCTGCAAGCGTTCTGCCCAGTTTTACCCGAGCAACTATCGTCATTAAATCCGGGATGCGGACTCACGAATGACCGGATTTACCCAAAGTGCCATACAAGGCGCCAGAAGTGGATAACCGCGTTCGCTGCGTTTCGAAACATTTAATCTGAAACGCTGAAGTTCCGGGATGGGTCGACTCCCGTCTTTATACCGCCGCTAATATCAGAAAGGACTGAACGACTGTGTTGCGTCGATCGGTTGAACTGGCAGCCAGAACAAGACATTCCCGGTGTGCTCGGGGACGTCTCAGATACAGCAAACTCAAGACGCAAAGCCAAATAGGGCGTCCTGAGTCAGCACTCCAAGTTCGAGCGCGCCAAAAGGTGATGCCCCACTCTCTTCTCGCCACGATGGGTACACCCATCTTGACCATGCTCCGTTAACCGATCGAACTGTTCACTCTACCCAATCCTTCGGTTTGCGCTGATAGGCGAGAAGCTTGTTGGCGAAATACTTGTCGCCCAGCTGAGGATCGATTGTATTGCCCTGTAAGTCCACCAGCGGCAGATCGTATTCGTTCCATCCGCGCAGTCCGGTTTTGAGCGACGTGACATGCTTGTATCCCATCTGCATCAGGGTGTATGCGGCAAACACGCTGCGGCTGCCGGAACGGCAGACCACGACAATCCGCTTGTCGCGTGCCTTCACCAGCTCCGGCTCGGTTTCTTCGTGGTCCCACTCCACGGCGGTTTCCAGGATCCCGCGCGGTACGTGCAGGGAATTTTCGATATGCATGGTGTCGTATTCGTGGTTTTCGCGCACATCCAGAAACAGAATATCCTCGCCGGATTCCAGCTTCTCTTCGACGTCCCAGGGGAAGCATTCGTTGATCTCTGGTGCGATATCCGCCACCAGGTCCTGATAGGTCACTCGTTTCATCGTGGTTTTTCAGTCAAGTTCTGGAAGTCTGCATTGTAACTGCGATTTCAACCGATAGCTGCATATCGTGTGGCATGGGGGCGGGGGTAGAGGGGGAACCCACGCGGGACGGTGTCGAAAGCCTAGTCGATGGTGACGCAGGATCAATGCGGGGTAAGACCTATGGTGGTGGGCCCCACTTCGGCGGGGCTTTTTTTGCGCAACGAAGGGCGCAGCGGAAGATGACGAATAGACGAACGCCCACTTTGAGCTTGCCGCGCTAGGGCGATAACAGCTCGGGACTGGTGGACTCCTCGTAACTACCAGACCGCTTCCATTGGCCCCGTCTCTGGCGGGGCCTTTTTTAGGCATTCGGTTCATGCAAAGGGCCGTGTATCCGCCGCAAGGCCTCAGTAAATTCGCCGCCGGTCGATAAATCAGCCAAATTGGTCAGGAGTGACCTGTTATGGCAACTGAGGCACAACCGAGACGGCGTGGGGCACGTAGCACTGGCAAACGGCGCCAGGACAAGGACCTCGCTCGCTATCAAGAACGATTGAAGCTACTGCGTCTGGACTTCCACACGCTCGTGGAACAAATCCAAATACTGGACCATGAGTTACAAATGGATCCCTGCCTGACTGGCGATGCAATGGCCGTCATCCTGTCACTTATTGATGCCTTGAAGCAGGAATTGGAGGCCTCCAGACTCCGCATACTGGATTTAAAAGGGTCGACTGCAGCGTGATGCATGCTACCGACCAACTCGTCCCGCAGGATCGTCACATCAGTCAGCTCGGACGCTGACCTTGCAACACGGCCCCGCTTCGGCGGGGCTTTTCTCTTGGAGATGCGACAATATGGATCCAGCGAAGTGCCTTTAAAAGCGTTTCTGATTGCATGATGTGTCAGACGTCCCTATAAATCCTACCGACGCCATCCGTGGCGTGATTGAACCACGTCTCGAAACCACCCGTATTGGTCTCTGGCACGCTGAGATTCAACCTGATGGCCCCATCGTAGTTTTCCAGGTCGTCAATGAATGCACCGAAGCTAGTAAGGTTCGCCATGATGTCGCCCAGGTATGCTTCGGACGTATATAGACTGTAGTGCACCAAAGTATCGTGCCTCTGCGGGTAAAGACAAAGGTCCAAAGACAGGTTGCTTATGCGCATTAGCGTCCCGATAGAGCGGATCTGAAGTTGTATGTCTTTTGCGGGTTACTGGAGGACGGCACGACAATGAATATGCCTTGCCTATGATGGGAAACGACGGTTGGATTCACTGATTTCTGACGGCGATTTCAACCGATCGTCGCAACACATTGGTTAAAACGTTCTGCCGGGGTTTGCAAGCCAAGCGTCTTTCGCGGTCGCTCGTTTAACTGGCGCGCCGGCTGCGTTCGGGATACGACTACTCCGGGCTGCTATCCCGTCGGGATTCGGCCGCGTTTCTGGAAAGAAAGTCCTTCAGCCACTCAACGACATTCTTGGGTTTCTCCGGCTCTTCTACCGGCTCGACTACCGGCTCAACCGCTTGTACCGCCACTGTCACGGGCGGCTGCGCTTGTCCGGGCGAGGCATCCAAACGGTCGCGCAAGGCCAGCAGCCGCGTGTCCTGGCTGCGTACACGCAGACCACGTGCGATGTAGCGCCTTGCCTTTATTTCATCACCGCGCTGAACCGCACCGGTCGCCAGTTCGACGTAGCGATCAACGATTTTACTGAGACCAAACAGGGCCTCCCAGTTATCGGGCTCCAGCACCAGCATCTGTTGAAAATAGTAGTGGGCACTGCGCGTCGCCGGAATCATCAGGCGATCCTCGCCCAGCGCGGTTCGCCCCTGCAACAGCAGACGAGCAACTTTTTGAGCCTTTGCATCCAGCCGCGCCGTTTCCTGCCGCCCGTCGGATACCGCTCGATCCGGCTGCGTGGCCGCTGCTGCCGGCTCTGACGCCGCAGTCGTGGAGAGACCGGCAGGCGTTACAGCGTCAATCAGCTGCGCGTTGGCAGCGGAGCCTGCAGGTGCCGGCTTTGCATTGCCCGAAGCATCGCCGTCCGTTTCAGGCCCCGGGGCGGTCTCCGACGCCGCGCGCACCGGCACCGACTCCACAACCGCAACCTCGGCTACCAGCGCTCCGGACCGGGTCGTGCTTTCCCCCGGCAAAAGTTCCGCACCAACGGCAGCGACACCAGCCTCGATCTGCCGTTCCGCAGACAGTGCGGCGGCAGCGTTGTCGGTATTTTCCGGCCCCAATTCACGGCGGCCGGGTTGCAGGGCCGGCGCCGAAGGCGATTCGTCCTTCGGGCGGGTCCACATCGGCGCCTGAATAGGCTGAGCTTCTGTCACAAACAGGGCACGCTGGTCGGTCTCCCCCCTGTCCCCGAACAATGAGGTCAAGGCGCCGGCCGACAAGGTGGCTACGGCAACAGCACTGAACAACAGCGCAGGTTTTTCGCTGAACTTGAATACACCAGGCAGCACTCTGGTTTTCAGAATATTGTGCCTGCGACGTCCCATAGGGGCGACCGCGACCCCGGGCGGCATCGTGCCCCCCCGCGCAAACCCACCCGACCGCGAAACCGGCACTTCGGCGACACGCTGCCTCGCCACGTCGCGCTGCACCGGGTGGTGCGACGCACACTCAGTGGGGGATTGACGGGTTGTCGCGGCCGCGAACCTCTGAGGCACGGGCGGCGTATCCCCGAGTTGCCTCTCCATCCGTACCGCCAGTTGGGACAACAACGGCGAGTCTTCCGGCAATTCCGATTCCAGCATGGCATCGGACGACGTTTCGTCGGCGGCAAGCAGTTCCCTGCCCGTGGGTGCCAGTTGCTCGTCGTCCATCTCCATGGCAATGCCGACAACGTCATCCTTGTCCAGCTTGTGTTTGTTTTCCAGCACCCCCTGCAGCAACAATCGGGTACAGATCTTGTTGACGTGTCGCGGCACCCCTGCGCTGTAACGGTAAATGGCGAGTATCGAGGGCCCCGTCAGCTCCGGGTCCCCCGTCCAGCTGGCCCGGCGCAGTCTGTGTTCGACATAAGATCGGGTTTCCGCAAGACTCATGGGGCCAAGCCTACAGGTTCCGATAACCCGCTGCTGGAACTGTTCCATACGGGGCTCGCGCATGACGTCGCGCAGGCTCTCCTGTCCGACCAGGAATATCTGCAGCAGTGGATGCCCCCGTTCCTGCAGGTCCGCCATCAGTCGCAGCTCTTCCAGCGAACTGTGGGACAGGCCCTGCGCCTCGTCGATCACCAGCAATACCCGCCTGCCGAGGCGCTTCTGCCGGGAAAAGAATTCGGTGATGCGTTTGAGCAGAGTTGCCTTATCCAGCCCTTCCGCCTCAACCTCGTACCGGTAGGCAACCGACCGCAACAGATCGGTGCTTTCGAGATGCGACACCACGACTCTTGCGGTGACGGCATCTTTCGCCTCTAGTTCCCCTAGGAAGGTTTCGATCAGAGTCGTTTTCCCGGCGCCCGGTCGACCGGTCAGCAGGATGAACCCCTCACCGAGTTCGAAAGCATATTGCAGATAGGCGTGTGCCTGCTCGTAGCCCGAATGACTAAAACAGAACTTCGGGTCCGGAGTCAGCCTGAAGGGAGTTGCACTCAGATGATAAAAGGTCTCGTACATGATGCATCTCGTACATACGCATCGGTCCCTCGACAATTATTTTTTTGGAGTTATCGTTCTTCTTTATATAGGGAAGAGCCTTTGTCCAAAAATATACCACAACAATTTGATGCTCGCGACCCCGATCCGACCGACGGTACCCGACGACGCCACCCGGACCGCGCCGGGGAATCAGGTTACTCCGTACCTACATGATTGTCCGATGAATCTTCACGGCATCCTGAGGTCAGCCAATCTCCTGGCGCGGCTAAATGTTTAAGCAGGGTTCGTCAGGAATCCATATCGCAGCATCCGCTTCCCCTACTCACGACTGATATAAGAAACGACTCAGTGTCTGGCTGATCGATATCCATACGTGCGCCTTATTGGTCGTTGTTGGCCTGTATAGACGGGGCGACACGCGGGCGATTTCAATGCACATTAGAAACTGTTGAAAAACTGAACATGGTTATCCACAGCTTCTGTGGATAAGTGTGTGGATGAAGCGGGTGAAATGCGTCGGAATGCCTAAAAACGCTGCTTTGCTGTTAAATCGGTCATT
>JAJDOI010000087.1 GCA_022340245.1 Thiogranum sp. | reverse complement strand
CCTGAGCCGTTTCTACTCTGACCCTAACGATCGAAATGAGCGGCGCGCGAAATTTGCGCGTCCGGCCCGCGCCTTTTGCGGGCGCACTCGATTGAGTTGTTATGTGCTATTACCCAAAAAAGCACGCGTATTCATCCTTTGCCACGAGATCTAGAAACTCTTCTAAGCTTTTAACGCTCGGATTTGGATCGTAGCGATGCCACTTCAGGTCTGCACGCTGCCAATATACGTTCCATTCCTTCGAGTTCTTCACATACGTGGTCTTCGCAACCGCTTCTTCGATTTTCTTTTCGGGATCATTCCATAGGGGACGAATCTCGAAAATCTCGACGCTTTGCCCTTTGATTCGAAACCCTAGATCTAATTGTTTTCGAACGTGTAGCGGCGGTCGGCGCTTCTCGACGAACTCACCGACTACCTTCTCGCATTTCTTCAATTCGAATTCGCTCAGTGCCATCTGGTTAACTGCACATAACTACTATTGGTCGGCACACGCCGTATAACACCCCATCACGGAAGTGCGCGTGCCAATAACCGGACTTTGGCGGTAAATACGGCGTGTACTGTCTATCATGAATACCCCTATCGTTTGTTGTCATTCCTACCACCGGTAATTCTTGCGCTTTTACCGATGCAAGGCAACAGGCGCTATTGAGCGCCGCGTGCGCGGATAAGCAGCGGATTTCTGCAATAAATCGCGGCTGCCGTATAGCACGACCGGTTCGGTTGCAAACACGGCATAGCTAATCACCTCTATTGGGGGATGAAAACAGATTTTGCCGCGTTTTTCCGGACTTGAACAAGCGCGACGGAAGCAACGACGATATAGGAGTGTTAGGCGGCAGGCAATCCTGCGCTGGACGACACGGCGCGAGGGTCGTGGAGGTGAGCGATTTCAGCCGGCCGGCTGTTGCGCCGTCTTTCCCGCGGCACGCCGCCGGATCTCGGGCGACCGCACCGCCAGCAGCGCGCCGAGCAACACGGCATAGATCGCCGGCTCACGGATGTCCGCCTTCACCAGCCACCAGAAGTGCAGCACGCCCAGCGGCGGGATCACATAAGCCAGCCGGTGCAGGCGCTTCCAGTTGCGGGCAAGCCTTCTGACCGCATAGCGGTTGGAGGTGAGCGCCAGCGGTACCAGCAGCACGAAGCCCAGCATGCCCACGGTGATGAACGGGCGGTCGAGGATGTCGAGCCAGATTTCGTCCCAGTCGAAGAACTGGTCGAGCCACAGGTAGGTCATGAGGTGCACGCAGGCGTAGTAGAACGCGAACAGGCCCAGCATGCGGCGCACGCGGATGGGCCAGTACCAGCCGGTGATGCGTTTGAGCGGTGTCATCAGCAGGGTGATCAGCAACAGGCGCAGGGTCCACTCGCCGGTGCCGCGCGTGAGCGCCTCGATGGGATTGGCGCCCAGCTCGTCGGCGTAGAACTGCCAGCCGAGCAGCGCTGTGGGCAACAGGCAGAGCGTGAACAGTAATGGCTTGATGAGGTATACAGGCATAACCGGGTTAACGGAGACTAGAAGTATTTCTTCAGGTCCATGCCTTTGTACAGCGACGCTACCTGGTCCTCGTAGCCGTTGAACATCAGCGTCTTGCGCTTGCCGAATTCGCCGATGCGGCGTTCGCGCCGCTGGCTCCAGCGCGGGTGATCGACGTTGGGATTGACGTTGGAATAGAAGCCGTATTCTTTGGGCCCGGCCTTCTCCCAGGAGCTGAGCGGCTGGGTTTCGCGGAAACGCACTTTCACAATCGACTTGATACTCTTGAAGCCGTATTTCCACGGCACCACCAGGCGGATGGGCGCACCGTTCTGGTTGGGCAGCACGTTACCGTACAGGCCGACAGCGAGTATGGTCAGCGGGTGCATGGCCTCGTCCATACGCAGCCCCTCGACGTAGGGCCACTCGAGCACGCGGCGGCGTTGCCCGGGCATCTGTTTCTTGTCATTGAGCGTTTCGAACTCGACGAACTTCGCCTTCGAGTTCGGCTGGAAGCGCTTGATGAAGTCAGTCAGCGGGAAACCCACCCACGGGATGACCATCGACCAGCCTTCGACGCAGCGCAGGCGGTAGATGCGTTCTTCCAGGGCATGGTTCTTCAGGATGTCCTCGATGCCGACGGTGCCGGGCTTGTCGCATTCACCCTCGACCGCCACGGACCAGGGATCGGGGACCAGGCTGCCGGCGTTGATTGCGGGTTCGGCCTTGCTGGTGCCGAATTCGTAGAAGTTGTTGTAGGTGGTGACGTCCTTGTAGGGGGTCTTTTCCTCGTCGGTGCTGAACGGGCCCGGGGTGATCTTGCCCAGTGTCAGTTTGGCCTGCACCAGCCAGGGGAAGCCCAGCGCCGCAGTGGCGGCCACGCCGGCCTTTATGAAGCGGCGGCGTTCCTTGTACAGATCAAAAGGGGTGACATCGTGCTCGGTGAGATCGGTCTTGCGCTTGATTAACATGACATGTCCCGCGGTGTCGCGTGGGCTCCTCGGCCCGACGTACGGTTTTTATAGCAGTGGAATATCACCGAATTATCACGGCGGGGTTTGTGTTGGGCTTCGCGGGGCCCAGCCCAACCTACGGGTTGGTGGCGCGACCTGGCGGGTCAGGCAGCTAGCCGATAGTCAGCCGCGCATTGCGGAACAGCTGCATCCACGGGCCGTCTTCGCCCCACTCGTCCGGGTGCCAGGAGTTCTGCACGCTGCGGAACACGCGTTCGGGGTGCGGCATCATGATGGTGAAGCGTCCGTCGGCAGTGGTGAGACCGGTGATGCCGCCGGGTGAGCCATTGGGGTTCAGGGGATAGGTCTCGGTGGGCTGGCCGTAGTGGTCGACATAACGCAGGGCCACCTGCTGCCCCGCGATCATTGCCTGCATGGCCTGCTCGGTGACAAAGTCGGCGCGCCCCTCACCGTGGGCCACGGCGATGGGCAGCTGCGAACCCGCCATGCCCTGCAGCAGGATGGAGGGCGACGGCAGCACTTCGACCAGGCTGAAACGCGCCTCGAACTGCTCGGAGCTGTTGCGCACAAAGCGCGGCCAGTGGTCGGCGCCCGGAATAATTTCCCGCAGGCCCGACATCATCTGGCAGCCGTTGCACACGCCCAGCCCCCAGCTGTCACCGCGGCTGAAAAAGGCTTCGAAGGCGTCGCGGGCGCGTGCATTGAAGAGTATGGACTTGGCCCAGCCCTGGCCGGCGCCGAGCACGTCGCCGTAGGAAAAGCCGCCGCAGGCCGCCAGGCCGGAGAACGCCGACAGATCGGTACGCCCTTCGATGACGTCGCTCATGTGCACATCGGTGCAGGCGAAGCCGGCACGGTGAAACGCCGCGGCCATTTCCACCTGGCCGTTAACACCCTGCTCGCGCAGGATGGCGACCCGCGGGCGCGCGCCCGTACCGATCATCGGCGCAACCGGATCGTCGTCGGGGTCGAACGCCAGCGTCGGCTGCAGGCCGGGATCTTTGCCGTCGATCAGGGCGTTGAATTCCTGCGCGGCACACTCGGGATTGTCGCGCAGCGCCTGCATCTGGTAACTGGTTTCCGCCCAGGCGCGCTGCAGATCGATGCGGGTTTCGTCCAGCAGCGCCTCGCCCGCATACCGGATCACCACGCAGTCGTCTTCGCGCAAGCAACCCAGCACGTGGCTGTGCCGGCCGAGGCCGGCTTCGCGCAGCGTCTCCAGCACGGTGTCGGTGTCGAAGTGTCGCACCTGCAGCACCGCGCCCAGTTCCTCGCTGAACAGCGCCGCGCGCGGATCGTCGCCGAGATCATCGAGCTGGATTTCGATGCCGGTGCGTCCCGCAAAACTCATTTCGCACAGAGTAGCGAACAGGCCGCCGTCGGAACGGTCGTGATAGGCGAGCAGCAGGTCGGCCTGGTTGAGGTCCTGGATGCTGTCGAACAAAGCTTTCAGCGCGTCCGGGTCGTCGAGATCCGGCGGGTGGTGTCCCAGCTGCTTGTAGACCTGGGCCAGCGCCGAACCGGCCAGCCGGTTGTGACCCTTGCCGAGGTCGACCAGGATCAGGTCGGAATCGCCGCAGTCGCTGCGCAGCTGCGGCGTGAGCGTGCGGCGCACATCGGCGACCGGGGCGAATGCCGTGATAATCAGCGACAAGGGGCCGGTGACCGAGTGGTCGGCGCCCTCCTCGCGCCACACGGTTTTCATCGACAGCGAATCCTTGCCCACCGGGATGGCGATGCCGAGGCGCGGGCACAATTGTTCACCGACCGCTCTCACGGTGTCGAACAGGCCGGCGTCCTCGCCCGGGTGGCCCGCGGGCGCCATCCAGTTGGCCGACAGGCTGATGTCCGACAGCGCCGCGATGTTGGCCGCGGCGATGTTGGTGATGGCTTCGCCCACCGCCATGCGGCCCGAAGCCGCGGGCTCCACCAGCGCCACGGGCGTGCGTTCGCCCATGGCCATGGCCTCGCCCTGGTAGCCGTCGTAGTCGGAACAGGTGACGGCGACGTCGGCCACCGGCACCTGCCAGGGGCCGACCATCTGGTCGCGCGTCACCTGGCCGGTCACCGAGCGGTCACCGATGGTGATCAGGAACTGCTTACTGGCCACGGCCGGCAGGCGCAGCACGCGGTAGGCCATCTCGGTGATGTCGTCCGGCAGATCCAGCTCGGGCTTGGCGAAGGTCCTGTGGTGCACATCGCGCAGCATTTTCGGCGGCTTGCCCAGCAGCAGGGACAAGGGCAGATCGATCGGCGTGTTGTCGAAAAAACCGTCACCCAGCAACAGCTGCGCCTCTTCGGTAGCCTCGCCAAGCACTTCGAAGGGGCAGCGTTCGCGCTCGCACAGCGCCTGGAACTCATCCATGCGCTCCACGCTGACAGCAAGCACGTAGCGCTCCTGCGACTCGTTGCACCAGATCTGCATGGGCGACATGCCGGGTTCGTCGTTGGGCACCGCGCGCAACTCGAAGCGCCCGCCGCGACCGGCGTCGTTGACCAGTTCGGGCACGGCATTGGACAGGCCGCCGGCGCCGACATCGTGGATGGACAGGATGGGGTTGTCCTCGCCCAGGGCCCAGCAGCGGTCGATCACTTCCTGGCAGCGGCGCTCCATCTCCGGGTTGCCACGCTGCACCGAGGCGAAATCGAGGTGCTCGGCACTGGTGCCGCTGGACATGCTGGAGGCCGCGCCGCCGCCCAGACCGATCAGCATGGCGGGGCCGCCGAGCACGACGATCTGCGCGCCTGCGGGGATATCGCCCTTTTCGATGTGCCCGGCGCGGATGTTGCCGTAGCCACCGGCGATCATGATGGGCTTGTGGTAGCCGCGCACCTCTTCGCCGCTGGGGCCGGGGACTCGTTCTTCATAGGTGCGGAAGTAACCGCAGATATTCGGGCGGCCGAACTCGTTGCCGAAGGCCGCCGCACCCAGCGGGCCCTCGATCATAATGTCCAGCGCCGAGACGATGCGTTGCGGTTTGCCGTGGTCGGTCTCCCAGGGCTGCTCGAAGCCGGGTACGCGCAGGTTGGATACAGAAAAACCCGCTAGCCCGGCTTTGGGTTTGGCACCCCGGCCGGTGGCGCCCTCGTCGCGGATTTCGCCGCCCGAGCCGGTGGCCGCACCGGGAAACGGTGATATCGCCGTGGGGTGGTTGTGCGTCTCCACCTTGATCTGGATGTGGGCTTCTTCATCGTGGGCGGCGTACTCGCCGCCGGGCGCAGCGGC
>JAJDOI010000037.1 GCA_022340245.1 Thiogranum sp. | reverse complement strand
GGGTTCCTCGATGATGTCATCGATCAGGTTCAGTTCCTTCAGGCGTTCGGAGGTCACACCCATTGCCTCGGCGGCATCCGCCGCCTTGTCGGCGCTTTTCCACAAAATGGAGGCGCACCCCTCGGGTGAAATCACCGAGTAGATGCTGTACTGGAGCATCAGCATCCGGTCGCCGACACCGATCGCCAGCGCCCCGCCCGATCCACCCTCGCCGATCACGGTGCAGACAACCGGGGTTTTCAGACCAGCCATCACGTACAGGTTGCGGGCGATGGCTTCGCTCTGGCCGCGCTCCTCGGCATCGATGCCCGGATAGGCGCCGGGTGTGTCGATGAAGGTCAGCACCGGCAACCGGAAACGCTCTGCCATTTCCATCAGGCGCTGTGCCTTGCGATAGCCCTCGGGGCGCGGCATGCCGAAATTGCGGTGAATTTTCTCCTTGGTATCGCGCCCCTTCTGCTGGCCGATTACCATCACCGGCAGGTCATCGAGGCGCGCGACGCCACCGACAATAGCCGGATCGTCGGCGAAGGCCCGGTCGCCGTGCAGTTCTTCGAAATCGCCGAAGATCCGCTGGATGTAATCCAGCGCATACGGCCGCTGCGGGTGGCGCGCCAGCTGGGAAATCTGCCAGGCATTCAGGTTGGAGAAAATCGATTCGGTCAGCGCCTGGCTCTTGGCCTGCAGGCGGCCGATTTCCTCGTTGATATTGATCTCGGCATCGTCGCCCACATAGCGCAGTTCCTCGATTTTTGCTTCGAGTTCGGCGATGGGCTGTTCAAAATCCAGAAAATTCAGGTTCATGGCCGGAGATTTTACGCAAACGCCGGCACCAGGTCATCCTCTGAATGAGGGCCGGTGCGGATACCCCGCCACCGGCCCTCTAAATCGCCACCTGTCCCTCTGTCATTACGCGGGAGCGGTTTGGCGCCCGGTGATCACTGTCGGCGGCGTGCAGACCGACCGGCCAGACCGCCCAGGGCCGCCAGGCCGGTACCGAACAGCCAGACCGCGGCCGGTAAAGGCACAGTGGATACGTCCGCTCCAGGCCCGGGCAGGCCGGGTCGAAAGTCGGCCCGCACCAGCATATCCTCGAAGTCGTTATCATCGTCGATGGTCTGATCATCGTAGCCAAGCACGATCTGTTGCAGCGGATCGGAGCTGCTGCTGTCGAAGTAGATGCCGAGGCCCTGCAGGTTGGTATTGTGCAGGTTGTCTACCGGCGTCAGTGCGGTGGCGTCATCGCTGGTGAAACTGAAATCCAGAATATCGTTTGCGGAAACCGCGATGGTAAAACCCGCATAACCGGAGAAGTCAAAGGCCTCGTTGTGCTCGCTCAGAAAACCCTTGTTATTTCCCGACAGCCCGGCGCCCTGCCCCGTGAAGCTGTTATTGAAACCCGATTCAGCGCCAATATAGTAGAAATCGACAAAACCGTCCTGGTCGACGCGTAACTGTGCGCCACTGCTCATCTGGCTGAAACCAAGTCCGGTGAGTTCCGTGTTGAACTTGTTATCGACAATCGGCAGGCCCTGCGTCGCACCGCCCGTGATCACAAATCCCGCATGCGCGGACATGGAAGCGCCGATCGCGAGCAGACATCCCCAGGTCGTGGCCAGCGTCAGTTTCGTTGTGTTATTCATGGTGTTCCTTCTCCTCCGTTATTGTTTGTTCAGTCTGTCAGGGTTTCCCTTCGGCTGTCCGTGCTGTGTCGATAGCGTCGGTCGCATCGCCATCGGCGCCGTTGCTTGCCAGCAGAGAAACCAGTGAGTTCAGGTTGGTGAAGGTGTTCTCGGTCTCCTGTTCGACCGATTCGAAGACACCTGCAACTTTGTGGGGATCGGCTGCGTCGCGCCGATAGATGCGCACGATATAGTTCTCCATAGTCTCCTCCAGTATTGATCTTTTATTTTTGTTACGAGGCGAACTATCGCAAAGCCCGGCTTACACAAAGCTTACAGACGGGCACAATGCGCACGGCAAAATTACCTCGCGCCACAAGGACACTGGCTGTGGGGTTTCTGGCGAAACAGCGCGCCGGCGGCGCGCGGAGAGATTCAGGATTTCAGAGAGGAATACAGGTCGAGCGTCTTGGGTGAAGGAGCGATGTGGAACTGCCGGGCGAGCACCTCCCGGCAGCGCTGAAACACCGCCAGCGCATCACCACGCTGGCCGCTTTCCCGGTAACAGATCATTAGTCGCTGGTAGAGTGCTTCGATCAACGGGTCGATTTCCAGCCCCTTGCGGTACAGGCGGATGGCCGGATCCCATTCGCCCAGCCGCTCCCAGACCTCGCCATTGTCGAGAAGGTGGCGCAGGAGTTTACTGCGCAGACGCTCGCGCAGTTTCAGTGACCAGGCATTACTGCCTTCGCGCTCCAGGAAATTTCCCTGGTAGAGGGTCACCAGGCGTTCCCCGACTCTCGCCAGCTGCCGCGTGACCACCGGGTCGCCGGCGCGCGGCAGCAGGCGCTCGGCATGATTGACCAGGCGTTCGAAGCTCCAGACATCCACCCAGGCGAGGTCACTGTTCAGGGTCAGTCGGTGGTCGCACAACAGCAGCAGGTCCTTGACCCCGAACAGGCGTCGCAGTCGGTGCAGCGTGACGTCGAAGGTATTCTTGGCGAGGTCGCCGTCGGCGTCCGGCCACAAGGCCTGACTGAGCACTTCGACACTCACATCCCGGCCACCCAGGGCAATCAGTGCCTGCAGCAGCTCTGTCGGCCGATGCTGGCGCGCGTGTTTCGAGGACGCGGCAACCCCGTGCAACTGAATGCTGAAGCGACCGAGCGTGTAGATGCGCACCGGGTGATCCCGGGTTGCGCGCTCCGGTGCCCGACTCCAGCCGCTGACCGGCTGGCGCTGGTACAGGCGGCGAAGGTTGTGACTCTCGAGATTGACACCCATCCTTCCAACTCCGTCACGCATTTCCCTCGTGTCACCCGCGAGGAACTGGCGAGCTACTGGCTCTTGCCAGGATAAATTATACCCTTCAGCAACATAGAGACTAATCTGATAGTGTACTGTGAAGATAGTGGCGGTTCCGGCGATTGCCCGCGGGCATTTTCGAAGCCGCACCAGTGTTGCTGGGCAGAGGCATTATAGCAGTCGTCGTTGTATGGCAACACTTGTTTCGGCGGTGTCACTGCCGCCTGTGTGCGGCAAACGCCGGTTCGTCAGCCGTACATCACCGTCACCTGCCGGTCGCCGGCCAGCTCGCGCAGGCGATGCAGCAACTCGTCGGTCGGATGCACCCGCCATTCGTCGCCCAGGGTGATGTGCGCCTGTGCCGACCCGTTGTGATACTGAATGCCGACCGGGCAACTGCCATCACAGTAGGGTCCAAGTGCCGCCGCCAATGATTTCACGAAGCCGTTGGCGGCTTTTTGGGCACCGATGCTGACCACCAGACGCCGCGCATAGATTTCACGCGCCTGGTCGATCTCGTAGATCTTGTTGGCGTTGAGACGCATGCTCCCGGAAAAGTCATCGAAGCCCAGGGTGCCCTGCACCACCAACACCTTGTCGTTGGCGAGCAGCGCACGGTACTGATCGAACACCTTGGAGAACACCCGGATTTCCATACGCGCGCTACGGTCGTCGAGGGTGACAAAAGCCATGCGGCCGCCACTCTGGGTGTTGCGTGTGCGCAGTTCGACCACCAGTCCGGCGAGCACCACACTTTTCTCCCTGCCCCGCTGCATACCGCCGGCGCCGGCTGCCGGTGTCTCCTCGGCCAGCTCCGCCAGCGGCGCGGTGACGATACTGGCAAGCTCTTCGCGGTAACGCTCGATGGGATGACCGGTCAAATACAGGCCCAGGGTTTCCTTTTCGCCGGCCAGCCGGGTTTCCTCGTCCCACTCGGGCACGCCGGCCGCGGGCACCTCGGCGCGCGGCTCGGGCGCCACCATCACGTTGCCGAACATATCCGTTTGCCCCGCCGCCGAGTCGCGCAGGTGTTGTTCGGCCGATTTCAGCGCTTCGGGCAGTTGTTGCATGAGACCGGCGCGGTTGTCGCCCAGTTTGTCCAGCGCACCGCAGCGTATCAGCGCTTCGTAAACCCGTCGCGTGACCTTGCGCGAATCGACACGGCGGCAAAAATCCGGCAGCGACGCGAACGGACCATTGGCAAGCCGCTCCTGAATCATGACCTCGATGGCGGCTTCGCCCACGCCTTTGATGGCGCCGAGCCCATATACCACTGTCGTGTCGCCTTCTACGGTAAACGCATACCCCGAGCGGTTGATGTCCGGCGCCACCACCTCCAGCTGCATATGGCGGCATTCCTCGATGAGATTGACGACCTTGTCCGTGTTGTCCATATCCGCCGACAGCACGGCTGCCATGAATGGCGCCGGATAATGCGCTTTCAGCCAGGCTGTCTGGTACGACACCAGCGCGTAGGCCGCCGAGTGCGACTTGTTGAAACCGTAGCCGGCGAATTTTTCCATCAGGTCGAAAATGTAGGTCGCCGTCTTCTCCTCGACGCCGCGCGCCAGCGCGCCCTCGGTAAAGATGACGCGCTGCTTGGCCATCTCTGCGGGTTTTTTCTTACCCATGGCGCGGCGCAACAGGTCGGCGCCACCCAGCGTGTAGCCTGCCAGCACCCGGGCGATCTGCATGACCTGTTCCTGGTAGAGTATGACGCCGTAAGTCGGTTTGAGAATCTGCTCCAGGTCGGGATGCGGGTATTCAACCCTGGCGCGGCCGTGCTTGCGGTTGATGAAATCGTCCACCATGCCCGACTGCAACGGCCCCGGACGGAACAGCGCCACCAGGGCGATAATTTCCTCGAAGCAGTCGGGTTGCAGGCGCTTGATCAGGTCTTTCATGCCGCGGGATTCAAGCTGGAACACCGCGGTGGTCTTGTAGGCCTTCAGCAGGTCGAAGGCTGCCTTGTCCTCGAGCGGAATGGCGGTGATATCCAGCGGCTGCTCACCCGCGTCGCGGCGCTGCTTGTTGATCGTCTGCAGGGCCCAGTCGATGATTGTCAGGGTACGCAGGCCCAGAAAATCGAACTTGACCAGTCCGACCGCTTCGACGTCATCCTTGTCGAACTGACTGACGATGTTGACCCCGCCCTGCTCGCAGTAAACTGGCGTGAAGTCGGTCAGCTTGGTCGGCGATATGACCACCCCGCCGGCATGCTTGCCGGCGTTGCGCGACAGGCCTTCCAGGGAACGCGCCATATCAAGTATGGCCCTGACCTCTTCGTCCTGTTCATAGAGCTGCCCGAGCGATTCTTCCTGTTCCAGCGCCTTGTCCAGCGTGATGCCGATCTCGAAAGGAATAAGCTTGGCGATTCGGTCAACAAACCCGTAAGGATGTCCCAGCACACGGCCGACGTCGCGCACCACCGCCTTGGCGGCCATGGAACCGTAGGTAATGATCTGGGAGACCTTTTCCCGGCCATAGTGTTCGGCCACGTAGTCGATAACGCGGTCACGTCCTTCCATGCAGAAGTCGACGTCGAAATCCGGCATGGACACGCGTTCGGGGTTCAGAAAGCGCTCGAACAGCAATTCGTACTTCAGCGGGTCGAGGTCGGTGATGGTCAACGCGTAGGCCACCAGCGACCCGGCCCCCGAGCCGCGGCCCGGGCCGACCGGCACGCCGTTGTGCTTGGCCCACTGGATGAAATCGGCGACGATCAGGAAGTAGCCCGGGAAGCCCATGGAAACGATTACATCGAGTTCGATTTCCAACCGCTCGTCGTAGGGCTTGCGCTGTTCGGCGAAACCGGCTGCCTGCGGATCGAACAGGCTCGCCAGGCGCCGCTCGAGACCTTCACGTGCCTGCTGGCGGAAGAACTCGTCGATACCGAGCCCCGCCGGCACCGGGAATTCCGGCAGATAATTTTTGCCGAAGCTCAATTCCAGGTTGCAGCGCCGGGCAATCTCCACGCTGTTTTCCAGTGCTTCCGGCAGGTCGGCGAACAACGCCTGCATTTCCTCCGGCGTGCGCAGGTATTGCTGTTCCGAGTGGCGCCGCGGTCGACGCGGGTCATCCAGGGTGCGGCCATCGTGGATACAGACACGCGCCTCATGGGCGTCGAAATCCGCGGCCTTGATGAAATGCACGTCATTGGTCGCAACCACAGGTACGCCGCGCTCACCGGCCAGTGCCACGGCCGCGTGCAGATAGTCCTCTTCACTATCGCGGCCGGTGCGCTGGACTTCCAGGTAGTAGTGGTCCGGGAACAGCTCCTGCCAGAAATCGAGGTGCTGGCCGGCAAGTTCGGCATTACCCGCCAGCAGTGCTTCGCCGACGTCGCCTTCGCGTCCGCCCGACAGGACGATCAAGCCCTCACTATGACCGCGCAGCCATGCGCGTTCGATCATCGGAACCGCGTGGTGCTGACCTTCGAGGTAACTGCGCGAAACCAGTTCGGTGAGATGCCTGTACCCTTGCCGGTTCTTGCACAACAACAGCAGGCGCCACGGCCTGGTCGGCTGCTCCGGATTGCGCAGCCACATGTCGACGCCGATGACGGGCTTCACGCCGGCGGCCATGGCGGCGCGGTAAAACTTGACCATGGCGAACAGGTTGCTCTGGTCGGTAACCGCCACCGCGGGCATGCTGGCCGCGGCCACGGCCTTGACCAGCGGTTTGATGCGCACCACACCATCGACCAGCGAATACTCGGTGTGCAGGTGCAGATGAACGAAGCCCGGTTGCATAGTCAAAGTTTCCGGCTTTGCCGGCGGGGATTCAAGGCTTGACAAACGAATGCCGGGCGGCGCTCGCCCGGGTCCCGGTTTACCTCAGGTGTTTCGGACAGCCGGCGGCTCATGCAACGCTAACGCCCATCGCGAGAAAATCGCGCATTTCGCCCAGCATCTCCTCGAACAACGGATTATAGGTCAACCGCCGGATGACCTGGCAGTCGGGCAACTCGTCGAACATTTCGCCGAGGCAGTCTTCCTCACCGGCCTTGCAACGCTGGTACTTCAAGCGGTCAAAGCGATAGTAATGGGTGCAGAATCGCTGTGTTCCATGTGCGCCATAGTGGGGATTGGCAGGCGACTGGGTCAGCGAGGTGTGCGAGAAACTCCGGATTCGCAGGTGGGGAAATCGCGAGGGAACGCACTTTACGAACGCCGGGACCCGCGGCTGCCCGGTGGTGTAATACAACATGCGCCGCACGCCGGGCTGGCGCCCGAACCAGCGCAGCGTGGCAGCGGAATCCAGTGTCACATCGCGCTCGCTGGCGGCGACAAACAACGGCACGCGTCTCTCGCTGATAGTGCCCAGCTGGCGTGCCGCCTGCATCAGCGCATACACTTCGCCGATCGCCCGGTTGGTCAGCGACTCGTACTTGAAGACGTCTGTATCGGGCTGGATATCGAACCAGGCGAGCCGCCGCCAGCGTCGACCCAGCCGCGACAGCGGTCGCGCCAGAGCAGCGCTGGCCGAAACGCCGATGGCCGGCGAAAACAGGAACAGACCGCTGATCGCGGGGTTCAACAGGGACTGGTAGATGCTCAGCGTCGCGCCGGCGGAAAAGCCGAAGGCGTACACACGTTCGACACGTGCCTGCAGCAACTCGAGCAAGTGCTGGTGGGCCCTCACCCAGTCCTGCCAGCGAACCTGGAGCAGATCACCGGGGCGGGTCCCGTGCCCCGGCAACAGCATGCCCAGGACGTAAAAGCCCTGGCGCTGGAAGAAGCGCGCCATATCACGCAGCGCAAATGGCGAATCCGTCAGACCGTGCGCCATGAGTATCCCGCGGGACGGGCCATGCGCATTTTCGGGCTCCAACAGGAACGGGCTGTTGCCCTCGATGACCCAGCTGTCCTGGCTGCCGCCGAGATCGGTGCGTCCCTGCTCGACCCGCCGCCGGGCAGCGTCGAGGTAGGCACTGATTGAGTCGGCGTTATAGTGGAAACTGTCATCGCCCGCCGAGGGCATGTGACGCGCCGACCACTCGCCGGCCATCGGCCGCGCGCGCACAAAGTTCCACAACTGGTTCGTGCGGCTCAGCCGGCACCTCCATCAAGGCCTTCGAGCATACGTCTGACCGGCGCAAAGGAGCGGCGGTGGATCGGGGTGACGCCGAGCGCCTGCAGCGCGTCCAGGTGCATTCGGCTCGGGTAGCCTTTGTGTTTCGCCAGGCCGTAGCCGGGATACACCTTATCGAACCGGGTCATTTCACGGTCACGGCTGACTTTGGCGATGATGGACGCAGCGCTGATCGCCGGCACCAGCGAATCGCCCTTGACGACCGCCTGTACCGGATGGTCCAGCCGCGGGCAGCGGTTGCCGTCCACCAGCACCAGTTCGGGCACCAGGCAAAGTCCGGCCACGGCGCGCTGCATCGCCAGCAGCGTGGCCTGGAGAATATTCAGGGAGTCGATCTCCTCGACCTCGGCACGCCCCAGTGCCCAGGCCAGCGCATGTTCGCGGATCTCCGCCGCCAGACTCTCGCGGCGTTTTTCGCTGAGCTGCTTGGAATCCTTCAGGCCCTCGATGGGGCGCTCCGGATCGAGTATCACCGCACCGGCCACCACCGGACCTGCCAGCGGGCCCCGTCCAACTTCATCGACCCCCGCCAGGCAGGCCGGCAGGCGATCGGGATCGAAACAGCGTGTTTGCATCATTACAGCCCTCATCGGCTTGCATTATTCTGCGGAAAGCCGCTCCAGTACAGCGGCGGCCACCTGTCGCGCCGAGTCGCACCGCAGCTCATCGTGCAGTGCGGCAAACGGCGCAACCTGCCGCGACGCCTCGCCGGGGTTCTGCAGCAGTTCCAGCAGCGCCCCCGCGAGGCGTGAGGGCGTCGCCTCCGATTGCAGCAGTTCAGGCACCTGCGCCCGGTTCAACAGGTTGTTCGGCAGACACACGTACGGCACCCGTAGCAGGCGGCGCACCAGCAGGTAACTCAGCGGGTGCAACCTGTAGGCAACCACCATGGGGCGTTTCAGCAGCAGACACTCGAGTGCTGCGGTGCCTGATGCCAACAGCACGGCATCGGCGGCGCACATGGCTGTGCGGGCCTCGCCCTCGAGCACGGTGATATCGAGGTGTTGCCAGCGCCCGCGCTGCAGGATGTCGCGGCACAGGTCCATCAAGTCGGCCGATGCCACAGGCAGAACAAAGCGCAACGCCGGCATGCCGCGTCTGCACTCGGCGGCCGCCTCCAGGAAGCGCGGCAGCAGACGCCCGATCTCGCTCCTGCGGCTGCCCGGAAGCAAAGCCACGCAGGGTATGTCCGTGTCGATATCCAGAGCCTCGCGCGCGCTTGCGCGCCCGCAGTCTTGCGGGATTTCGTCGGCCAGCGGGTGGCCAACGTACCGTGCCGTCACGCCATGCCGGCGGTAAAACCCGGTCTCAAATGGAAACAGGGTAAGCATACAGTCGACGCTGCGGCGTATCTTGTTCACGCGGTACCGGCGCCAGGCCCACACCGCGGGACTGACCCAGTGCAGGGTCGGGATACCCAGAGCTTTCAGTCGCCTTTCCAGGCCGAGGTTGAAATCCGGGGCATCGATCCCGATGAACAGCTGCGGCGGTTGTTCGAGAAAATAGCGCAATACGCGCCGGCGCAGACGCAGCAGCCGCGGCAGGTGGACGAGCACCTCGGTCAGGCCCATCACCGACAAGTCCTCGGCCTGCGCAAGCGCCAGGCAACCGGCCGCGCGCATCTGCGGACCGGCGATACCCGCGAAGCGTACGTCGGGACGGCTTTCGCGAATGCGCCTGATGAGGGCAGCACCGAGCTGGTCGCCGGAGAGCTCCCCCGCAACCAGTCCGATGCACAGCGGGCTGCCCATTGTTCAGCGCACGATACTGCGGGCGCAGTTGCGCAGGAAATCACGCAGGCGCCGCACGTCCTCGCTTGCCTCGGCGAGTTCGCCAAGCCGCTCGATAGCCTGTTCCAGCGGCAGTTCGGAACGGTACACCAGCCGGTAAGCCTCTTTAAGCAGGCGGATACGCTGGTCGTCGAAGCCGCGGCGTTTCAGGCCTTCGCTGTTAAGTCCCCGCGGCCTCGCCCGGCCTTCGGAGACGGTGACGAAAGGCGGCACATTCTTGTTAACCCGTGCACCAAATGCGGTGAAGGCGTGTTCGCCGATATGACAGAACTGGTGAACCAGCGTCGCGCCGCCCAGTGTGACGTAATCGCCCAGGTGGACGTGACCGGCGAGCGTCGCGTTGTTGGCCAGCACCGTATGGCTGCCGATGTGACAATCATGCGCGATATGCACATAAGCCATGATCCAGTTGTCGTCGCCGACGCGCGTGACGCCGCGGTCCTGCACGGTGCCGCGGTTGACGGTGACGTATTCGCGAATGGTATTACCCCGGCCTATTTCCAGCTGCGTGGCTTCGCCGGCGTACTTCTTGTCCTGGGGATCCTGCCCCAGCGAGGCAAAGGGAAAGATGCGGTTGTCGGCGCCGATGCTAGTGATACCGTCGATGACCACATGGGCGCCGATACGGCAGTTGCTCTCGATCTCGACGTGCGGACCGATCACGCTGTAAGGTCCGACGATGACATCCGCAGCGATGCGCGCGCCGGGGTCCACCACGGCGGTGGGATGAATCAGCGAGGCAGTCAGCAGGTCAGTCATGGCGCGACACGGCACGCCGTATCAGCTGTCGATCTTGCGCTCGGTGCACATGATCACCGCGCTCGCCGCAGTTTTTCCGTCGACCGTCGCCTGACTGTCGAACACCCAGATGCCGCGTTTCTGTTTGGTCACGGTGACCGACAGGTGCAACTGGTCGCCGGGCACCACCGGATGCTTGAAACGCGCGTTGTCGATACCGACCAGATAGTACAGGGTATCGCGCTCTGCGCCCCGGCTCTCCGTATTGAATGCCAGCAATCCGGTCGCCTGCGCCAGGGCTTCCAGAATCAGGACACCAGGCATCACCGGTTTTTCCGGGAAATGCCCCTGAAAGAACGGTTCGTTGAAGGTCACGTTCTTGATCGCCTGCAGCGACACACCTGGCTCGAAGTCCAGCACCCGATCGACCAGCAAAAACGGGTAGCGGTGCGGCAACAGCTTTTTGATCGCGTTTACATCCATATTCTTTCAATTAATCCTGATTCTTGAATTATTTTGTATATTATTATTTTATTTATCTTTTTCAATTTCATTTAATCGTCGAACCAGACTGTCCAGCTGCTTGATTCGTACCGCATTGCGACGCCACTGGCGATTTTCCATCAGTGGCGTACCCGCGGAATAACTTCCGGCCCGCGAGATCGAATGCGTGACCATGGACATGCCGGTAATGTGCACATGGTCGGCGATCTCGAGATGACCGACAACGCCGACGCCCCCAGCCAGCGTACAGTGTCGACCGATACGCGTGCTGCCGGAAATACCGACACAGCCCGCTATCGCCGAGTGTGCGCCGATGAAGACATTATGCGCGACCTGAACCTGATTATCGATTTTTACCCCCGACTCGATGACGGTCGCCCCCAGAGCGCCACGGTCTACGGTGGTGTTGGCGCCGATCTCGACGTCGTCACCGATGCGCACGGTTCCGATCTGCGGCACCTTCTCCCAGTGATGGTCGACGCTCGCCATGCCGAAACCGTCGCTGCCGATAACCACGCCCGGATGCAAAACACTGCGTCTGCCGATTTGCGCAGCGGCAATCACGGTAACCCGCGCGATCAACCGGCTGCCTTCCCCGATACTGACACCCGCGCCGATAATGCAACCAGGCCCCAGCTGGGCACCGGCCTCGATGCACGCGTCGGTCTCGATGACACAGCCGGCGTCGACCCAGGCGCTCGGGTCGATACACGCGCCAGGCGCAATGACGGCCGCCGGATGCACGCCATGCCGCGGCCCAGGTTCCGGATAAAGCAACCTGACCGCCCGCGCGTAGGTGGCGTACGGGTTGTCACTGACCAGCACGGCCGTGGCGGCATTACCGGCTTCCGCCTCCGCGAGGACAACCGCCGAGGCCCGCGTATCGGCAAGCCAGCGCCGGTATTTGGGGTTGGCGAGAAAGCTGATTTCCCCAGCGCGGGCTTCGTTTAGTGGCGCAACACCGAACACCGTCAGGCTCCCATCGCCCCTGAGTTCAACGCCCAGCTGGTGTGCCAGCTGCGCGAGTGTCATCGCCATGGTGAGCGGGCGCGTTACTTGCCTGACTTGGCCTGGGCTTTGAGTTTCTGCAGCACCTCGTCTGTGATGTTGACGCTCTTGCTGGAATAGACCACACCCTGGCCCAGAATCACATCGTAGCCCTTCTCCTTGGCAAGCCCGACGGTCGCCTCATACATCTGGCGCTGCAGTTTCGACAGGACTTCGTTCTTGCGAATATTGAGGTCGTCCCGGAACTCGTCCTGGGTGCGCTTCAGTTCACGTCGCTTGGAGAGGATGTCACGTTCCAGCTTGCTGCTTTGCTTTTCGCTCATCACCGCACCGTCACGCGCGGCCTTGTCTTCCAGCTCACGGATTTTTTTCTGCAGGGATACCAGTTCCTGTTCCCGGGGTGCAAACTCGGTCTCGATATTCGCCTGTGCCGCCTTCGCCTGCGGCGCTTCTTCCATCAGACGCACTGTGTCGACAACGCCAACCTTGGTCTCGGCCAGCGCCGGCGCTGAGAATGCCGCCACGGCGGCCAGAGTAATGAACAGCTTCTGTACTTTTTCCAAAATGCTTCTCCTCAAACAGTAAAAGGACACGCCGATCGATTTCCGAAGGACTCAGAACCCGGCGCCCAGGGTGAATTGAAACTGCTGGATCTTGTCTCCCGACTGGTCGTTGAACGGCTGGGCGATACTGACGGCCAGCGGACCGACCGGAGACAGCCAGGTGGCCCCAAGACCCACAGACATGCGCAGATCACTCGCCGACCAGTCCTCGGCTCCCGCAAACACATTACCGACATCGTAGAACAGGCTCAACCGGACCGCGTTGTTATCGGTGAGAAACGGCGGCGGGAACACGATCTGGCCAGTCGCAGTGGTCTTGAAACTGCCGCCAATAGCGTCGTTCTGGCTGTCCCTGGGACCCAGCGAGTTGTCTTCGTAGCCGCGCACCGAGCGCACGCCACCGGCAAAGAAGTTCTCGAAAAACGGCAACTGGCTGAAGTCACCATAACCGTCCCCGTAGCCGATATCCGCTTTCGCCTGAAAAACAAACAGCTTGGTAAGCGGCACGAACTGTTCCAGCGCCAGGTTCAGTTTGTAGAACTCGAGCTGAGAACCGGGCACCTTGGCTTCGGCGCTGATCTGTCGCAGACCGCCCTCGCTGGGGAAGATGCGGCGGTTACGCGTATCGTGGGCAAAACTCGTGGACAGGCCCAGGCTCTTGAAACTGTCGCCGTACTCGTCAATGAAGTCGGTGACTTGGCTCGACGAGAAATCCGTACCTTTCAGTTTCACGCTGTCTGCGAGGACGCTGAAGTGGACCGAATTGAATTCGCTGATGGGGAAGCCATAGTTGATATTCCCGCCATACGTATCGGTCGAGTAATTGGAGATGTTGGCCTGGTCGGCGTTGGTGCTGCGGTAGAACGCCCCGAAACCGCGACTGATTCCGTCAACCGTGTAGTAGGGATTGTTATAGGAAAAGCTGTACACAGTGGTCACATCGCTGTTATTCACCGACGCACTCACCCGCCGACCGGTGCCCAGGAAATTGTCCTGGGTGACACTGCCATTAAGAATAATGCCCGATGTCTGGGAGAAGCCGACCCCCACGGAGATGCTGCCGGAAGGCTGCTCGACCACGGAGTAGTCCACGTCGACCTGGTCTGTGGATCCCGGCACCGCCGGCGTTTCGACATTGACCTTCTCGAAGAAACCCAGTCGCTGCAGGCGGGTGCGCGACCGCTCGACCTTGTCCGCCGAGAACCAGCCACCTTCCATCTGGCGCAGTTCCTGGCGCAGAACCACGTCGCGGGTCTTGCTGTTGCCGGCAAAGTTAATGCGGCGCACATAGACCCGCTTGCCCGGATCGACAAAAAAGGTCAGGTCAACCTCGCGGGTTTCTTCATTCACGTCGGGCACGGTATTGACGTTGGCGAAAGCGTAGCCCTCGTTGCCCAGGAGACCGGAAATGCGGGTGACCGTATCGGTGACGCGCTTGCGGGAAAACACGTCGCCGGCATTGACCTGGAATGCGGGGTAGAGCTTCTCCGGGGGCACCACCAGTTCACCGGAAAGACGGACTTCGCGCAGTTTGTACTGCTCTCCCTCGGTGACATTGATGGTGATGTAGATATCCTTTTTGTCCGGTGTAATCGACACCTGGGTGGAATCGATATTGAACTTGATATAGCCGCGGTCCTGGTAATAGGAGCGCAGGGTCTCCAGGTCGGCTGCAAGCTCCTGCTTGGAGTACTGATCGTCCTTTGTGTAGAAAGACAGCCAGTTCGGCGTACTCTGGTTGAACTTCGACAGCAGTGTTTTGTCATCGAACACCGTGTTGCCGACGATGTTGATCTGCCGGATCTTGGCCACCGCCCCTTCGGAAACATCGATGAGGATATCCACGCGGTTGCGTTCCAGCGGCGTCACGGTGGTCTCTATTTTCACACCGTACTTGCCGCGGCTGTAATACTGGCGTTCCAGCTCGAGCTGAACCTTGTCGAGCAGCGACCGGTCGAACACCCGCCCCTTGGCCAGACCGACATCCTTGAGCGAATCCAGCAGCGGTTCGGTTTCCAGGTCTTCGTTGCCCTGGATCTTGATATCGGCAATAGCGGGCCGTTCGGTTACCACCACCACCAGCACATCCCCATCGCGTTCCAGTTTTACGTTCTTGAAGTAGCCGGACTTGAACAACGCCCGTATGGTGCGTTCCGATTCGTATGGCGTGAATTGATCGCCGACCTGTACCGGCAGGAAATTGAACACGGTACCGGGGGAAATCCTCTGCAGTCCCTCGACACGGATATCGCTCACCTTGAAGGCATCGAATGCCCGGGCTGGTTGCGACAGCAGCGCAGCGGCGCAAAGCAATACAAGGACGACGGCACGCAATGACACTTCCAAAATACTCAGGCTCCGAACAAACGGGTTAGATCGTTATAGAACGCAATACTCATAAGGGCCAGCAAAAACAGAATGCCGACCTGTTGTCCGACCTGCTGTGCGGACTCGGACAGGGGTTTCCCCCGCAACCATTCGATGAGGTTATACAGCAAATGGCCACCATCCAGAACCGGTATGGGCAACAGGTTGAGCACACCCAGGCTGATGCTGACAATGGCAAGAAACTTGAGAAAGCTCGCCAGCCCGATGCGTGCGGAGTACCCGGCATACTGGGCTATGCTGATCGGCCCGCTGATGTTCTCCACCGAGGCCTTGCCCGAGAGCATACCCCACAGGGTGCGCACCGTGAGCGTGGTCATTTCCCAGGTCTTTTCGAATGCCTTGCCGACGGACTGGGCCGGGCCATAGCGCACCTCGGCGCGCGGCATGGCCTGTTCATCCGGCGCACGCACGTAGGCGCCGATCTGACCGATGGTTTCACCGTCCTGTTCGACTTCCCGTGGTGTCAGCGGCAAGCGGATCCGGTCACCCGCGCGCTCGAGTTCCACGGATAGCGGCCGGCTCGGGTGGGCGCGCACGTAATCAACCCACGCGTTCCAGTCAGGTATCGGCTGACCGTCCACGGCCACCACCCGGTCACCCGGCTGCAGACCGGCCAGCTGCGCGGCCCCACCCTCTACCAGGCGATCGATGATCGCAGGTACGCGCGGGCGCCATACCGACATGCCCAGATTGTGCAGCAACCCGCCCTTTTCCAGAGCGTTGTCCACGCGGGAGAAGTCGATATGCAACACCCGCTGCTGTCCGCCCGGCTGGCGCACTACGACGTCCACCTTCGCGGCAGCCAGCGCCGCATCCAGCAATTCCAGGGTGGCGGCATCCCAGGTCGGCGTCGCCGTGCCGGCGACGCTCAGCAATTCATCATTGGCGCCAAAACCGGCGCTGGCGGCGGTCGTTTGCGGCGTTACCTCGCCGACGATCGGCTTCAGGCCGGGGATACCCGTGACGAACATCAGCCAGTAGGCGACGATGGCAAACAGAAAGTTGAACAGCGGCCCGGCCAGAATCACCGCGGAGCGGGTTTGCAGGGTCTGGCGGTTGAACGCGCGCTCCGCCTCCTCCGGTACGACCGGTGCTTCGCGCTCGTCGAGCATTTTAACGTAACCGCCGAGCGGCAGCGCCGCTACCGCGAACTCCGTTCGGTCGGCCCCGAAACGGCGCAGCCAGACCGGCTTGCCGAAACCGATCGAAAAGCGCAGCACCTTGATGCCCAGCCGACGGGCCACCCAGAAGTGACCAAATTCGTGCACCGCCACCAACACGCTGATGGCGACGAGGAAAGCCAGCAATGAGGAGGCAAACCCGCTCATAAATACATACGGCGTCCGGGTTGCCCCGCAACCAGCGCCGCAGCGCAGGCACGCGCACGGGCATCGTCTTCCAGGATGCGCTGGATTGAGCCCGCATCCCCGGGTGTCAGCTTTTCCAGCGTGTTTTCGATGATCCCCGGGATGTCGCTGTAGGCCAGCTCGCCGTCAAGAAAAGCCTGTACCGCCACCTCGTTGGCGGCGTTCAGAATTGCCGCAGCCGTACCGCCCTGTCGCCAGGCGTCCTGGGCGAGCCGCAGGCAGGGAAAGCGCTGCAAATCCGGCGGTTCAAAATCCAGGCGTCCCACAGCGAACATATCCAGCGCCCCGACACCGGCATCGATACGCTCGGGCCAGCCGAGGCAGTGCGCAATCGGCGTGCGCATGTCCGGTTTTCCCAACTGCGCCAGCACCGAACCGTCCTGGTACTGCACCATGGAGTGCACCACGCTCTGTGGATGGACAATGACCTGCACGTCGTGCGCCGGCATGGCGTATAGCCAGCATGCCTCGATGACCTCCAGTCCCTTGTTCATCATGGTGGCCGAATCCACGGAAATCTTGCGTCCCATCGTCCAGTTGGGGTGGGCGCAGGCCTGTTCCGGCGTGACGTTGGACAGCTTGCCGAGCGGGATGGTTCTGAACGGGCCGCCGGACGCGGTCAACATAACCTTCGTGACACCTTCCGGGCGACCCCAGCCCGGCACATAGGCCGCCGGCATTGCCTGGAACAGTGCATTGTGCTCGCTGTCCACCGGCAGCAGCGTCGCGCCGCCGCGTTGCACCTGCTGGATGAACAGCGCCCCCGCCATCACCATCGCCTCCTTGTTGGCGAGCAGGATACGCTTGCCGGCGCGCGCGGCTTCCAGTGTCGGCAACAGCCCGGCCGCCCCGACAATCGCGGCCATTACCGTGTCGACCTCCGGCATGGCGGCCACTTCACACAGAGCTTCCGCCCCTCCCAGCACCCGGGTTTCGGGGACGTCCCGACGCAGGCGTTCCTCCAGGCGGGCCGCTGCCGCCGGGTCGGCCATGACCGCATAGTCTGGCCGGTGCTCACAGCACAGCTGCGCCAGGCGATCCACGTCGCGGTGAGCGGTCAGGGCAACCACGCGGTAACGGTCGCTGTTGCGCCGGACAACGTCCAGGGTGCTGGTCCCGATAGAACCGGTGGCCCCCAGTATAGTGATAGCCCGCGCCGTGCTCACAGCCCGATCCATCGCATGCCGAACACAAACACGGGGGCCGCGGCCAACAGGCTGTCGATACGGTCCAGCACGCCGCCGTGCCCCGGAATCAGTCTGCCCGAATCCTTCACGCCCCGCTGGCGTTTGAGCAGGCTCTCCAACAGATCGCCGGCCACTGAAAACAGCACGGTGACCAGGCTCACCAGGATAAAGCTGCTGAACAGCGGCGGCTGCAGATCGAGAAAATGGGCATAGCCGAAGGCAAACAGCGCGCTGGCGCCCAGGGCGCCCATTACGCCCTCCCAGGTCTTGCCGGGGCTGACGAGCGGCGCCAGTTTGTTGCGGCCGAACGCCTTACCCACGAAAAAGGCGCCGCTGTCAGCGATCCAGACCAGCACCAGGATGTACAACACCCAGTGCGGCCCCTGGTCGGGGCGACTGTGGAGCACCACCAGTGCCAGCCAGGCGCAAACCAGCAGGGCGAGTCCGAGTACCGACTTGGCCGTGGTATGCCGGCTGGTGATTTCACTGCCCAGTGCCGGGCGGGTGATCCAGAAAAGCGCGAACAGCCACCAGGCCATCGTCACCCACAACAGGCTGTTGACGAAAACTTCCGAGCGGGCGAAATACCAGGCGATGGCGGTTGCCGCGACCAGCACCAGCAGATAGGTCACACGTGCAGGCACAGCATACAAAGGGACGAGCGCGCTCCATTCCCAGGCCGCGGCCAGCATCGCCAGCATCACCAGCATTGCGAACCCCGAGGGCGTGAGATACAGCACCGACAGGACCACCAGCGGCACCATGATCAGCGCGCTGAACAGCCGCTTGCTAAGCACGTCTGGACTGCTCAATCTGGTCACCTGTACGGCCGAAACGCCGTTGGCGCCCGGCAAACGACTGCAGCGCCTCGTCGAGCGCGGCGTCATCGAAATCGGGCCACAACAGCTCGGTGAAATACAGTTCTGTATAGGCCAGTTGCCAGAGCAGATAGTTGCTGATGCGCTGTTCGCCGCCAGTGCGGATAAACAGGTCGGGCTCGGGCAGGTCGGCACCTGACAACTCCTGCCCTAGCCTGTCGCTGTCTATATCCTCGGCGCGAATCTCCCCGGCCACCGCTTTGGCCGCCAGGCGCCTGGCTGCCTCGGCGATGTCCCAGCGACCGCCATAGTTGACGGCAATCACCAGACTCAGCTGTTTGTTGTCGGCCGTCTGCCGCTCGGCGGATTCCATCAGCGCGCGCATGTGCGGTTCGAAAACGCTGCGATCGCCGATAAAGCACATACGCACCCCGTTGCGGTGCAGGTGCTCGACTTCCTTTTTTATGGTGTGCACGAACAGGTCCATCAGCAGGCTGACTTCGGTCTTGGGACGCCGCCAGTTTTCACTGGAGAAGGCAAACAGCGTCAGGGCCTCGATGCCCCGCTGGCGACAGGCCTCCACTACCCGCCGAACGGCCTTGACGCCCTCGCGGTGGCCCATGGGACGTGGCAGGCTTCTGCTCTTGGCCCAGCGCCCGTTACCGTCCATGATGATGGCGACATGACGCGGCAACTGCTGAACGCCAGGCTGCGCTGGTTGAACCGGTTTCTGAGGCATGCCGCTGTCTAGATCTCCATCAACTCCGTTTCTTTCCCGGCCAGCAGCTTGTCAGCTTCCTGAACGAAGTGGTCGGTGAGCTTCTGGATCTCTTCCTGGGCGCGGCGCTCATCGTCCTCGGAGATCTCCTTTTCCTTCAGCAGATCCTTGAAGTCATTGTTGGCGTCGCGGCGGATATTGCGGATGGCGACACGGGCGCTCTCGGCTTCCGCGCGTACAATACGCACCATGTCCTTGCGGCGTTCCTCGGTCAATTGCGGCATGGGAATGCGGATGGCGGTCCCCGCGGTGTTCGGGTTGAGACCCAGGTCGGAGGTGATAATGGCCTTTTCGATGGGCTGCACCATCGACTTTTCCCAGGGCGCCACCAACAGGGTACGCGAGTCCTCGACGGAGACGTTGGCCGCCTGCGCCAGCGGTACCTCTGAGCCGTAGTAGTCGACCTTTATGTGATCCAGCAGGCTCGGATGGGCTCGGCCGGTGCGAATCTTACTGAGTTCGGCCTTGAACGCCTCTATGCTTTTACCCATGCGCGTGCGCGCGTCTGCGATAATCTCGTCTATCATTTCCAGTCACTCCACCAGAGTACCGACGTCGTCTCCGGCAACCACCCGTCGCAGATTGCCCGGGGTATGCAAATCAAACACCCTCACAGGCATCCCCTGGTCCCGGCACAGCACCAGTGCGGTCGCATCCATGACGCCCAGTTTGCGGGCAATGGCGTCGTCGTAACTCAGCTTTTTGTAGCGTTCGGCGTTGGGGTTCTTCACCGGATCCTCACTGTATACGCCGTCTACCTTGGTCGCCTTGAGCATAATGTCCGCGCCGATCTCGATGGCGCGGAGACTCGCCGCCGAATCAGTGGTAAAGAAGGGATTGCCCGTGCCCGCCGCGAAGATCGCCACGCGTCCCTTTTCCAGGTGGCGAACCGCCCGCCGGCGGATGTAATCCTCGCACACCTGGTTGATTTTAAGCGCTGACATCACCCGGCAACGACTGCCGAGCTTCTCCAGGGCGTCCTGCATGGCCAGCGAGTTGATCACCGTGGCCAGCATACCCATGTGGTCACCGGTCACCCGGTCCATGCCCGCCTGCGCCAGACCGGCGCCGCGGAAAATGTTGCCACCCCCAAGGACCAGCCCCATTTCCACACCGGCTTCGGACAGCTGGTGGATCTCTTCGGCGGTACGCTTGATGGTGGCGGGTTCAATCCCGTAGTCCCCTTCCCCCATCAGGGCTTCACCACTCAGTTTCAGCAGGACTCGGCGGTAGGCAAATTCGCTCTGTTGCATGATTTGGTCTTTGTCCAGTCGCAAAATGGGGCCGCAGCGCGACCCCATGAATCATACCGGGAAGCAGCCTGCGCGTCCTCCCGGTCGGTCAGGCACCGGATCAGTTGCCCTGAACCTGCGCCATCACCTCTTCGGCAAAGTTTTCGGTCTTTTTCTCGACCCCCTCACCCAGTTCCAGGCGGTCGAACCCGGCAACCGTGGCACCCGCGGCTTTCAGCAGCTTGCCCACGGTCTGGTCAGGCTCCTTGACGAATGGCTGCCCCATGAGGGTAATTTCCCCGAGAAACTTGCGGATACGACCGCCAACCATTTTTTCGATGATATCCGCCGGTTTGCCGCTGGCCTCGGCCTGCGCCGAGAAAATTTCCCGTTCCTTGTCGAGCATTTCCTGCGGGACGCCGGATTCATCAAGACACACCGGCTTGCTGGCGGCGATATGCATGGCGACATCCCTGGCCAGGTCGTCGTTGCCGCCCGCCATCTCTACCAGGACGCCGATACGGTTACCGTGCAGATAGCTTGAAATGTAACCGCTCGTGGCCTGGCGCAGGTGGAAACGCCGCACGGTGATATTTTCGCCAATGCTGGCGACCAGGCCCCGACGGGCCTCTTCGACAGTTCCGCCGCCATCGTTCAGGGGCAGGGCCACCAGCGTCTCGAGGTCAGCCGGCTGATCCTTCATGATACGCGCGGCGACGGCGCGGGCGAAATCCTGGAACTCATCTTTCTTGGCCACGAAATCGGTTTCGGAATTGACTTCCACAACCACCCCGGTCTTGCGGTCGCCGCTGACATCCACCATGATAATGCCCTCGGCCGCCACGCGACCGGCTTTCTTGTCAGCTTTCGCCAGGCCCGACTTGCGCAGTTCTTCTGCCGCCGTATCCATATTCCCGTCGGCTTCCACCAGGGCTTTCTTGCACTCCATCATGCCGCAGCCGGTGCGCTGGCGCAGTTCTTTGACCTGCGCTGCAGTAATTGCCATGCCATTTACCTCTTTGAAATCTGTTCTGAATGCGTTTCGTCGCGAGCGGCCGGTTATTCGGCCGCTGCGCCGGCGCCGCCGGCTACTTCGACGAACTCGTCTTCACTGGTTCCGCCCACCTGGGCCATGGCCGTGCGGCCTTCGCCCACCGCATCGGCGACACCCTGCACGTATAACTGGATGGCGCGAATCGAGTCGTCATTACCCGGAATGACGTAGTCGATGTTGTCGGGCGAATTGTTCGAATCGACAATGCCCACCACCGGGACACCCAGTTTTTTTGCCTCGGCGACGGCGATCTTTTCGTGACCGACATCGACGATGAACATGGCATCCGGCAGGCGGTTCATGTCCTTGATGCCACCCAGACTGCGATCGAGCTTGTCTTTCTCGCGACGCAGCATCAGGGCTTCTTTCTTGCTCATCTTTTCGAAAGTGCCGTCCTGCTCCATGGCCTCCAGATCTTTCAGGCGCTTGATAGACTGCCGAACGGTCTTGAAGTTGGTCATCATACCGCCCAGCCAGCGATGGTCGACGTAGGGCATCTTGCAGCGCTGGGCCTCGTTGCGAATGGTATCGCGGGCGGAGCGCTTGGTGCCGACAAACAGCACGGTTCCCTTGTTGCCAACCAGTTTGCCGATAAAATTCAGCGCTTCGTTGTACAACGGCAGGGTTTTTTCCAGATTAATGATGTGGATTTTACTGCGTTCGCCGAAAATGAAAGGCGCCATTTTCGGGTTCCAGAAACGCGCCTGGTGACCAAAGTGCACACCAGCCTCAAGCATCTGGCGCATGCTTACTGTAGACATAATACGAACCTCATTATCAGGGTTAGGCCTCCATACGCCCCGCGCAGCAACCCGGCAACCCGGGCACCCAACCGCACGTGTCGGCGTATGTGTGGATTTAATCTGGCCGCTTAATCACACGGAACCAGTTGTTAACAAGCCGCGCTTTATACCATACACTACCCCTAACAGCAATCATTCCGGCAACTTAGCCGGTCCTCACTGGTCGAACATCAAACTTACACCCGCATGACGGGGCGGGTACGGGATCTTAATGGCAGCCACCATCAAAACCAGCGAAGAAATCGAGAAAATGCGCGTTGCGGGACGGCTCGCCGCCGACGTCCTGGAAATGATCGAGGAGTCCGTGCGGCCGGGCGTCAGCACCGACGAACTGGACCGGATCTGTCACGATTATATCGTCAACGTCCAGAACGCCGTGCCGGCACCGTTGAACTACCGCGGCTTTCCCAAATCCATCTGCACCAGCCTCAACCACCAGGTCTGCCACGGCATCCCCGGTGACCGCCGCCTCAAGGCCGGCGACATGCTGAACATCGATGTCACGGTGATCAAGGACGGCTTTCACGGCGACACCAGCAAAATCTTTTTCATCGGCGAGCCACCGGTCATAGCCAGGCGGCTCGCGGCCATCACCTACGAGTGCATGTGCCGCGGTATCCAGATGGTCAGACCCGGGGTACAGCTGGGCGACATCGGGCACGCCATCCAGCGCCACGCGGAATCCCACCACTACTCGGTGGTCCGGGAGTACTGCGGCCACGGTATCGGCCGCGAATTCCACGAGGATCCCCAGGTGCTGCACTACGGCCGACCGGGCACCGGCATCGCGCTGGCGCCGGGCATGACCTTCACAATCGAACCGATGATCAATGTCGGCAAGCGCCACACCAAGGTTCTCAAGGACGGCTGGACGGTGGTCACCAAAGACCATAGCCTGTCGGCGCAGTGGGAGCACACCGTGCTCGTCACGCCCGGCGGCTACGAGGTACTGACCCTGCGCAACGGCGAGGCGATCTGATGAGCGCTGACTCCGGTCACGCCGCCACAGCGCCTTGCGAGGACCGCACTGAACCGGCCTACGAAGAGTGGTTCGATCTTGCTGTTCTCGAGCAGGCCGGCCCGGCCGACAGACCGCCCGGCGCCTGCCGGCAGTTTCTGCGTCAGGTGCGCGAGGTGCTGGCCGAGCGGTTCGCCGCCGGTGCGAATATTATCGACCTGATTCACGCCCGCAGCTGGGCCGTCGACCGGGTGCTGATCCGCTCATGGACACGTTCGCTTGACGGCGTCGACGCCGCACTGGTCGCCGTTGGGGGTTATGGGCGCAACGAACTGATGCCGGGCTCCGACGTGGACATCATGCTATTGCTCTCCCGGACCGAAGACGAGACCAGCGGCGCACAACTGGAAGCCTTCCTGACCAATCTCTGGGATATCGGTCTCGAAGTGGGACACAGCGTGCGCACCCTCCAGGAGTGTCACGACCAGGCCCGCGACGATATTACGGTTGCCACCAACCTCATGGAAGCGCGGCTGCTGTGTGGCTCGGCAGCGTTGTTCGAGCAAATGCGAGCCTGTACCGGTCCCGACCGGATCTGGCCCAGCCCGACTTTTTTCGCCGCCAAGCTGGAGGAACAGGAGGCGCGCTACGCACGTTTCGACGATGCGGTTTACAACCTCGAACCCAACGTCAAGGACGGGCCCGGAGGCCTGCGCGACGGCCAGATGATAGCCTGGGTATTCAAACGCCATTTCGGTTCCAACCGCCTCAAGGAGCTCATCGCCAGGGGCTTCATCACCGGGGAGGAGTACCAGCGCCTGATGGACAGCCAGTGCTTTCTGTGGCGTGTGCGTTTCGGTCTGCACCACATCACCGGCCGCCGGGAGGATCGTCTGCTGTTCGATCACCAGCGGACTCTCGCCGCGATGTTCGGCTACCGCGACGGCGAACACAAACTGGCGGTCGAGTGGTTTATGCAGGACTACTACCTGGCTATCCGCGAACTTAACCAGCTCAACGAAATGCTGCTGCAACTGTTCAAGGAAGCCATTCTGTACGCGGATGACGACGAAGCGCCGGTTGTCATCAACCGGCGGTTCCAGTCGCGCAAAGGCTTTCTCGAAGTCACCTACCCCAGGGTTTTCGAACATTACCCCTTCGCAATGCTCGAACTGTTTCTGCTCATGCAGCAGCACCGGCAATTAAAGGGCGTGCGCGCCGCGACCATTCGGCTGGTGGACCAGCACCGGCACCTCATCGACGAAGAGTTTCGCAACGACATCCGCTGCCGCAGCCTGTTTATGGAAATTTTCCGCCAACACCGCGGACTGACGCACGAGCTCAGGCGCATGAACCGCTACGGCATTCTGGCCGCCTATTACCCGCCGTTTGAGAACATCGTCGCGCAGATGCAGCACGACCTTTTCCACGCGTACACGGTCGACGAACACACCCTGTTTGTTGTGCGCAATCTCCGCCGCTTCGCGCTGGAACGCCATGCGCACGAGTTCCCGCTCTGCAGCCGGATATCCGGGAGCATTCCCAAACTCGAGCTGTTGTACCTGGCGGGATTCTTTCATGACATCGCCAAGGGCCGTGGCGGCGATCATTCGAAACTCGGCGCCACCGACGCCCGGGAATTTCTCGCCCGGCACGGCCTGAGCGAATACGACCAGAACCTCGTCGCCTGGCTGGTCGAAAATCACCTTCTGATGTCCAGCGTCGCCCAGCGGCGCGACATCTCCGACCCCGATGTTATCCATGAATTCGCTTCTCAGGTTGGCGATCGCTGGCGTCTCGACTACCTGTACCTGCTCACGGTAGCTGACGTCTGCGGCACCAACCCGACATTGTGGAACAGCTGGAAGGACGCGCTGTTCAGGGAGCTCTACAACGCGACCCGCCGAGCCTTGCGCCGCGGACTGGAGAACCCGCTGCATCGTGAAGAACTGATCGGCGACATCAAGAGCACCGCGCTCGCCAGGCTGACCGAAAAGGGTATCGAGGTCGGCAGGCTCGACGCCCTGTGGAAAGATTTCCCCGAGGATTACTTCCTGCGCCACAAGGTCAACGAGGTGATGTGGCACGCCGAAACCATTCTCGGGCCGGGAGACAGCGATGGCATACGCGTCGAACTGCAGCCACAGTCGCCGCGCGGCGGCAGCGCGCTGTTTATCTATACGCCGGTTATGGATCGCCTGTTCAGCCGCACCACCGGTCTGCTTGACCAGCTGGGCTTCAACGTGACCGAGGCGCGCATTATCACCACCGCCCGCGGCTACGCGCTCGATACCTACCAGTTGCTCGACGCATCCGGCGAACCCCTCACCGACCGTTATCAGATCCAGGAACTGACAACCCTGATGAACGAGGAGTTACGCTCGCCAGACGGCGAGTCCACCCTGGTATCGCGGCCTGCACCACGCCGGCTGCGCCACTTCCAAGTCGATACCCGAGTCAACTTCCAGCACGACGAGGTGGCGGGGCGCACCATTGTCGAGTTGCACGCCACAGATTATCCCGGACTGCTGTCGCGCGTCGGGCGGGTGTTTTTCGAAACCGGCGTCGATCTGCAGAGTGCGAAGATCGCCACCTTCGGCTCGTGGGCCGAAGACGTGTTTTTCGTCACCGACCTGCAGGGCGGGCCGTTGAACGACGCGCAACAGGAGGCGCTGCGCGAGGCATTGATCAAGGCGCTGGGGTAGTTACGCCTGTCTCTACGGTATCTCCCTGCGGTTCCCGGTCGGCCTCAATCAGTTCCACGGCGTTACCGTCCGGGTCGCGGCAGAACACCGCCCGGCGGCCCGAGCGACTGCGAGTAAAACAGACATCTGCGGTTTCGAGTCGCTGCACCAGCTGCTCCAGCCCGGTGACCAGCAAAGCCGTATGCCTGTCGCGCCCCGCGTGGACCGGCCGGCCGGCGACCGGGTCCGGGTTGGGCACCTCCAGCAGGTGGATCTGCTGCGCGCCGGCCTTCAGCCAGGCGCCGTTAAACCCCAGTTCGGGGCGCGTATCATCGAGTTCCATACCCAGCACATCGACGTAAAACGCCAGTGACGGCGCAAGCTCGGCGACAATTACGCTGGCATGGTGTATCTGCAAAAAACGACTCATTTGCTCTCCCCGACCTGTGCGTGGGCGGTCAGGTAGGCGGCAGTAAGAATCAGCGCGCCGCCAAGCCACTCCCTGGGCAATACCTGTTCGTCGGTCAGCAGCAGCGCGGATACCGCGCCAACCACCAGTTCGAACAACAGGATAACCGCCGAGCGGTACAACGGCATATGGGTGACACCGTAGATCACTGTAACTGTCATAATCAGGAAGCCGAACCAGCCCAGCAGCACCGCACCGGCCCAGACCGAATAGCTCACCACGGGCACGGGTTCGCTCGCCGCCAGTATCCAGGCGCCTGCCACCAGCACCACGCCCAGCCAGTTGGCGGCCGACTTGCTCTGCAACGAAACGGCGCGCATCTTGCGCACCATGACGTTGGCGAAGGCGAACGCAAACCCTGACGACACCGCCAGCCAGTCCGCGTCGCCGCGCGGCCAGGGCAAACCGATGGCCGGATCCCATAGCATGGTAGCTGCACCGGCGATCGCCAGGACAAACACGACCAGTCCCTGGTAGCCCGGGTGCTCACCGAGCAGCAGCCAGCCCAATATCACCGCCCACAGCGGCGACAGGTAGAACAGCAGCAGCACCCGGACCACCGTGCCGTCCAGCACCGCCAGGACAAAGGCGACGTTGCACCAGCCCACGCCGAGCGCCATCAAGGCGAGCAACATGCCGCTCTCCCGCCAGTCCGCGCGACTGCGCCAGAGCCAGCCTGAACCCAGCAGCAATGCGCCGGCATAACTGACCAACGACGCCCACAAGCCGCCCATACCATGGGCGTCCAGCCTGCGAAGCGGGTACCAGACCAGTCCCCAGAGCGTCGCTGTCACCAGCAGGCTGAGAATCGGCAGGAATCGGTGATTGGAGCGGTTCATCAGTTTCCGTATACTTTGGCTTTTGTTATCCAGCTTCGTTGTTGTCCTTCATGAACCCAGACTTGGCTCGCCTCCAGCCGTACCCCTTCGAACGCCTGGGGAAATTGCTCGCCGGCGTCACGCCTCCCGCGGGGCTTGCGCCGATCCACCTGTCGATCGGGGAACCGCGGCACCCGACGCCGGGGTTTATCGCCGAAGCACTGATCGAACACCTGCACGGCCTTTCGCACTACCCGGCGACGCGCGGCAGTGAAGCCCTGCGTGTGGCGATCACCGACTGGCTGGGGCAACGTTTCCGGCTACCGCCGGGCAGCCTCGATCCTGCGCGCCAGGTATTGCCGGTAAACGGCACCCGCGAAGCCCTGTTCGCCATCGCCCAGTGCCTTGTCGACCGCACCGGCAAACCGCTGGTCATGATGCCAAACCCCTTTTATCAGATCTATGAAGGGGCTGCATTACTCGCCGGTGCGGAACCTTACTTTATAAACACCGGCGCCGAAAGCGGCTACCTGCCGGCATTCGATGCCATCGACGCCGCCGCCTGGGACCGCTGCCAGTTGCTGTATCTCTGTTCGCCCGGCAATCCGACCGGGGCGGTGATCGACGTGGCGACGCTGCAGGCGCTCATCGAACGCGCCGAACGCCACGACTTTGTCATCGTTGCGGATGAATGCTACTCCGAAATCTACCGCGATGAGAACGCGCCGCCGCCGGGCCTGTTGCAGGCCGCGGCGGCCATGGGCAACGACAGTTATTGCCGCTGCCTGGTTGTCCACAGCCTGTCCAAACGCTCCAACGTGCCGGGCCTGCGCTCGGGCTTCGTGGCGGGTGATGCCGGTTTGATCGACGGGTTTTTCCGCTACCGCACCTACCACGGCTGCGCCATGCCCCCCGCGACCCAGGACGCCAGCATCCGCGCCTGGCGCGACGAACAGCACGTCGTGGAAAACCGGCGTCTATACCGGGAAAAATTCACCGCCGTTACCGATATACTGTCCCCGGTGCTCGAGGTTACAGCACCGCCGGGCGCATTTTATCTGTGGCCGCGCACGCCGATCGACGACGAAAGCTTTTCACGCCGGTTGCTGGAAGCGCAGAACGTGGTCGTTCTGCCGGGCCGGTACCTGTCACGCGACACCGCCACCGGCAATCCCGGCCGCGGGCACGTACGCATCGCGCTGGTCGCTTCCGTAGACGAATGTATCGAAGCGGCGTGGCGGATTCGCGCCTTTCTGGAAACATCTGCATCAGGAGAATGATAATGAGTGACTTGCAGGCCACCATCGAGGAAGCCTTTGAACGCCGCGCCGACATCACGCCACGCAGCGTCGAAACCCACGTCAAGGAAGCCACGCTGGAAGCCATACGCATGCTTGACAGCGGTGAGGCGCGCGTGGCCGAGAAAAAAAACGGCGGCTGGGTGGTCAATGACTGGCTGAAGAAAGCCGTATTGCTGTCGTTCCGAATTCAGGACAATGAGTTCCTGAAAGGTGGTTTTACCAACTATTACGACAAGGTGCCCTCCAAGTACGCGGACTACAATGCCCGCGAATTTCGCGCCGGCGGGGCACGCGTCGTGCCCCCGGCGACCGCGCGCTACGGCGCCTACGTCGCCTCCGGCGTGGTGTTGATGCCCTCCTACGTGAATATCGGCGCCTACGTGGACAGCGGCACCATGGTCGACACCTGGGCGACGGTGGGTTCCTGCGCGCAGATCGGCAAGAACGTTCACCTCTCCGGCGGGGTCGGCATCGGCGGCGTACTCGAACCGGTGCAGGCGGCGCCGACCATTATCGAAGACAACTGTTTTATCGGCGCGCGCTCCGAAGTCGTCGAGGGCGTGATCGTCGAAGAGGGCTCGGTCATTTCCATGGGCGTATATATCGGCCAGAGCACCCGCATCTACGACCGCGAGAACGACGAGGTCATCTACGGCCGGGTCCCCGCAGGCTCGGTGGTGGTCTCCGGCAACCTGCCCTCCAAGGACGGCAAGTACAGCCTGTACTGCGCGGTTATCGTGAAGAAGGTCGACGAAAAAACCCGTGGCAAGGTGGGCATCAACGAGCTACTCCGGGATATCTGAAACGTTTGGCGATGGTCACCATTTACGGCATCAGGAACTGCGACACCATGAAGAAGGCCCTGCGCTGGCTGGATGAGCACGGTGTCGAGTATCGCTTTCACGATTTCCGCAAGGACGGGCTTGACAGCAGACTGCTCAAAGCCTGGGAGCAGGAACTCGGCTGGGAAACCCTGCTCAACCGGCGCGGCATGCTTTGGCGCAAACTGCCGCAGGCCACGCGCGAGCACATTGACCGGGCCTCGGCCCTGCAGTGCATGCAGGACAATCCCGGGATCATAAAGCGCCCGGTACTCGATGTTGGCGGGCGGCGCGTCGTCGGCTTCACGGCCGAGGAATACGCCGCGCTGTTCTGAATCCCGCCGCGCGCCGCACACAGGCTGCAGCGGCGCCCGGCGTGCAGCTATTGTCAGTGACACAAACCAAGTAGACTACAGCGCATGTCCGCGACCCTGGAACTCGCCAAACAGCTGATCAGCCGCGCCTCGGTAACGCCCGATGATGCCGGCTGCCAGGCACTCATGCGCGCACGCCTGGAAGCGATCGGCTTTCGCTGCGAAAGCCTGCCGTTTGGCGAGGTGAGCAATTTCTGGGCGCGCCGCGGTGACAGCGCCCCGCTGCTGGTGTTCGCCGGTCATACCGATGTGGTCCCCACCGGACCACTGGAACAATGGTCGTGCGACCCCTTCGCGCCCGAGGTGCGCGGGGGGCTGTTGTATGGGCGCGGCGCAGCCGATATGAAGGGCTCCCTGGCGGCCATGGTGACCGCCTGCGAGGCGTTCACCGCGCAGTATCCCGGCCACCGGGGCTCGGTCGGTTTTCTGGTTACCAGCGACGAGGAAGGGCCGTCGATCGACGGCACCGTCAAGGTCGTCGAGCATCTGCAGGCCCGTGGCGAAACCATCGACCTGTGCCTGGTGGGAGAACCGTCAAGTCGCGAGCGCATCGGCGATGTCATCAAGAACGGTCGCCGTGGTTCGCTCAATGGCAAACTGACCGTTCGCGGAAAGCAGGGCCACGTGGCATACCCGCAGCTGGCCAGCAACCCGATCCACCGCTGTGCTCCGGCGCTGGCGGAGCTGACGGCCATCGAGTGGGACCAGGGCAATGAGTTCTTTCCCCCAACCAGCTTCCAGGTATCGAATATCCGCGCGGGAACCGGTGCGGAAAATGTCGTGCCCGGCGAATTGGAACTGATGTTCAACCTGCGTTACTCGACCCAGCTCGACGCCCCCGGCATCCGCGAGCGGGTGCACGCGGTGCTCGATAAACACCACCTGGACTACAGCCTGGACTGGCGCCTGTCCGGCGAGCCGTTCCTGACACCGGCGGGTGAACTGGTTGCCGCCGCCCGCGACGCCATCCGCGAGCTCACCGGCATCGACACCGAGCTTTCCACCAGCGGCGGCACCTCGGACGGGCGGTTTATCGCGCCCACCGGCGCACAGGTCGTGGAACTCGGCCCGGTCAACGCAACCATTCACCAGGTCAACGAATGCGTCTCGGTCGATGACCTGGAACTGTTATCCGCCATGTACCGGCGTATTCTGGAAAAACTACTGACCTCGCCGCACGTTGACGCGCCGTGAGGAAATCCCCGCACAGGATGTCGGCATGAGATTGCCATTGCCAACAAGGACCCTGCTGATTGCCGTGCTGTTGCCC
>JAJDOI010000024.1 GCA_022340245.1 Thiogranum sp. | reverse complement strand
ACGGGCAGGGCTCCGGTTGCATGTTGAAGGAGTACTAGTCCTTTAACAGCGACTTGAGAGCCGCGAACGGCTGATGGGTCGCGGTGGTGGTACTGTCGCTTTGCGTGGCTGAGGCGTTGCCCTGGTCGGCTTCCAGCAGCCTCTGGTGCTCGTTGTCGTGGCAGTACAGGCACAGCAGCTCCCAGTTGCTGCCATCGTCCGGGTTGTGGTCGTGGTTATGGTCGCGGTGATGCACGGTCAGTTCGTGCACGTTCTCGCGCGTGAATTCGCGCTGGCAGCGGCCGCATATCCAGGGATAGAGCTTCAATGCCTGCTCGCGATAACCGAGTTCGCGGGCGTCGCGGTTGCGATGGGTTGCGGCGACCAGCTGATCCAGCCGGCTGTCACCGGAGGTCGGGTTTTTCGGCGTCATGCTGTCTCCGGGTAAATGCCTTACCCGCACAGTTTACCGCAGCCGGGGCCCCGGCCACAGAGGGTCCGCCGGTCGGCTAGACTTAGTTTGAGGGCCGCGTAGTTTGTGACTGGGGTTTGTGGTGCATGTGGCTAAAAATTATAAGGATTTCAATGCTCTTTCTGGTGTTGCCCTGGTTGTTCGGGGGTACCGAGTGCAGCTTTGTCGCGACCTCCGGCAGCAGCTCGTCAGACGACGAGCAGCGCAACGGCCTGGTGATCATCATCCAGGACGGGCAGCTGGTGGACGCACCGGTTGAAGGTGTGCGTTTTGAATCCGGCGCGCTGAGCGGTGTCACCGGGCCAAACGGCGAATTCCAGTTCGAGGACGGCGCTACGGTCGCGTTTTTTATTGGCGATATTCCACTTGGCGGCGCGGTACCCGGCAAGGCGTTTATGACGCCGCTGGATCTGGTGCCCGGCGGCGATATCGATACCCCGGCAGTGATCAATATCGCCCGGCTGTTGCAGTCGCTGGATGCGCTTCCCGGCGATGCGCGCATCACTATTCCCGCGCAGGTACGCGGTCTCGCCCGGCGCTCCAACAGCGGGCTCAGCGCATCCATTGATGCCCTGGATTTCGCTGATGACTCGGCGTTTGTGAATGCCGCCAGCCAGTTGGTGGCGACGCTGACTCAGGCGTACGGGTTTACCGCTGTGCTGGTGGACGCGGCCACCGCACGACAGCACTTGCAGGACAGCCTGCTGGAGGTGAATTCGCTCAGCGTGAACCCTGCTACAGCGCCAGTCCGCTGAAAGACAGTGGCGTTGTTTCGCGACCGACGCGATCTTCCGGCTGCCGGTTGGCGAAAGCCACCTGGTCACGTGCGTCCACCAGGCGTGCGGCCCGGGTTGGTCCGTCTCCGTGCATCGGTGTCGCGCCGCCGCCGGCCGAGAAGAACCGCCAGGCTGCCAGGACTATCTGGCGTGGCGCATGCGTGGCCGCCCAGCGATCGGCTTCTTCTTCCTTTTTTTGCGCCGATATATCACTGCGTTCATAGTGCCGCAGGGCGATATGACCGTATTCGTGGTAGCGGTAGAACTCGCACAGATCGCGTCCGGCCTGTTTACACAGAAAGGGGTTGTAGACGATAACCGGACCTTTGCCCGGCGCGTATTCAACAGCGGCGATATCGGGAAGGGAAGGGTCGGCCAGTTCCTTGATCGGCGGTAACGCCTGCGCAGGGGACGCGGCGCACAGCGCCCACACCAGCAGCGAACACGCAGTGCTGAATCCGGATTTCACGCGCTTGCCTCGCCTGTAATCAACATATCTCCATGTATGTCGGTTACTTGGCGAATAACTGTACACCCTTTTTCAGGAAAACCATAGCCTTCTGATTGTTTTTTCATGCCGGTGTGATTGCCACCCGCCGGGCAGGGTAAAGCCCGCTCTCCGGGTCGCCGTTACAGGTGGTATCACGGGGTGTCTGATGGTGGCGACAGTGGGTACGCTGAACAATCCGTTTGTAAAACGCCGGCTGGAGCGCATGTACGCTGTTGAGCGCGAAATTATCCGGCTATATGCAGAGACCTGTTACACCAACATTCAGGCCGCTCACGGCAATCTATCCTGCATGGAACGCCTGCAGCAGCTCGCTGATGCCCTTGAGGCGGCGGGCCAGCGTCTGCGGGTGTTGAAATGCGGTTTGCGGCGACTCGGGGTTCCGCCGCTGGCCATGATCAGCCTCGACGATCTGGAGCGCCTGTCGCTGTTCGAAGCGGATTTCAAACGCCATGATGCCGCTTTCGCGGTGCAGCACGAACGGTTCGGTCGGCAACAGTTGTACACCATGCTGAATGACATCGCCGGGGGCGACTCCGGCGACTAGCCCCGGTCCCCACACAATGGCCGATCCATGCGAGCGCCCTCAAGCCGCTGAACGGCCGTCCCCGCAGACGCGAATCGATTATACTGACAATAGCTGAGGCGACTTGGCATCGGCCGCATTCAGCGGCGGTGACAGCGACAAAGGCGGATTGCCAGTGTTTCCTCAGGAAGGCAACATTCCGGGGGTCGAACATGTATCGACGGTTACACCTGCGCCGCGCGCTCGCGCCTCTTGTCAGTCTCGTGCTCCTCAACCCGGTGGCCGACGCCCGGGAAATCTACAAGTGGGTGGCGCAGGACGGCACCACGCAGTATGGCGAGGTCTTGCCCGATGCTGCGATCGGCGGGTTCGAAGTGCTGGAGATGCTGCCGGCGCCGCCGCCACCGCCCTCGGCGGTCGGGGATTATCGTGCCGTCCTGGAGTTGGCCGACCAGCTTGAGGCCGGGCGACTGGCGCGTGAGCGCCTGCGCCTGGAAAGAGAAAGACTCAGGTTGCAGCAGCGCCGCGCGCAGTTCGATGAGGCGGCGTCGGACGCTGAACCCGCGCCTTACTACGTGCCCCTGTACCCCTACGCACGCAGGCCTTTCAGGCCGCCGCCGTATGCAGGTCATCCGCGACCACATCCGCCCTGGCGGCCGCCGCGGGAGCGCAATGATGTACCGATGCGGGTCTATCCGGGGGACTAGGAGCCGGCCGGACTCACTCTCCCGCCATGCTCGCTACGATTGCCGAAATCCTGAAGGCTCCTGGCTACCACTTATGCCTGATGGCAAAAAAGATCGCCCGGTTGTTCTGCGCGGCATCCTGCAGGTCTATCGCAAGTGACTTGGACGAGTTCAGGTACAGCGTGGCTTCCTGGCTGACGGCAGCCCCTGCGATGGCGCCCAGAACGTGGATGCCTGTTTTCGGTATCCCCCAGGAGAGCAGCGTGTCTTCAGAATAGGTTTCGAGAAACTTGCGGATGCGGTGCTGGTTGCGGTGGCAGGCCTGCCGGTATTCGTCGGCGCTCATGGTGGAGTCAACGGATTGCAGTTCAAAGTCGGCCGGCTCACGCGACTGGGCAGCCGCCATCCCGGTAAAAAAACAGGTCCCAAACAGGAGCAAAAAAACAGCTGGATTCTTATGGATCACGTTGCACCTCCACGGCCTTCTGACGGGCCATTACATCGACATCGATCCGTGTTTTGTCACGACGCAACAAGCATAGACCATACCTGTCGATGGGTCTATAGATTTATTATATACACATATATAACAATAAGATGTTGTATGTAATGAAAGTAAAATATAGATAAAATCCGGCGCTTTTCTTCACCGGGCGCCGCGGCGTGGTGCTGTGACAATGGCTCGTTGCGCCAGCGCCACGCGGATAATCGACGGGAAATCTTTCCCCACCCAGCCGCTTGGGGTATTTTACGCCGTCTTGATTCTTGCCAGTAACTCCAGCGCTTTATGCAAATCCTGCAACGCGACAAGCTGACCCGCAAGAAGTTTGCGGGCGTCAGGGAATATCGCCTGGTATTCGATGAGCGGATCACACGCGACCAGGCGCGGGGTGATGCCTGGCAAGGGTTCGGTAACTTTGTGTTCCTGGCGGACGCGCGTCTGGTGCCAGACGGTGAAACCGGACTGCGCGATTATCATGGCGTCGATGTGATTTCCGTCGTGCTGGAGGGGTCTGTCCGGCATGAAGGTTCGTTGCAGCATGGCGGTACACTGAGCGCTTGCGATGTGCAGGTGCAGTGTGCCGGTAGCGACGGGTTTTCGCAAAATCAGCTCAACCCCAACGACACCGAGAGCCGCATGCTGCAGTTGTGGCTGCTGCCCGAGCAGAGTCACGGCACCGCGGCGTATTGTCTGCTGCAGCCCGAACAGGGACGCGTCACACGCGTCTATGGCGGGGCGCAGGCGCCTGCAGCCGGTTGTTCCGGGCCGACCTGTATCGATATCGCCAGGCTGAAGGGTGGGCAAAGCCTCGATGTGGACAAGCCGGCGCTGGTCTATGTCTGCGAGGGACGCGGGTTCGCCAACGAGGATGACGTGAGCGAGGGAAGCTTGCTACGCTGTGATCAACTGACGTTCGACGCAACCCGGGACACCTGCCTGATCCTTGTTCACGAAGAGCGTTGAATCCCCGCCGGCCCACCAGGCCCGCTGCACTTGTCCGAGTCCGACAGGCTGCTAGTCCGCGGATCGGTTCTTGAGCCAGAGCGCCCTGGTCTTGTCGGCAACGCACTGGTCATAGGCCTCGCGGGCGGCCTTCAGTTTCTCGGCCCTGAGTGCGGCGCTGGCGTTCTTTGCTGCGGGACGACTGGGTGGCTCGTTATAGACGCAGGCTTTCTTCGCCTCCGCGACATAGCGCCCGTATTCGGCAGCGTCTGCGTCCTGTCCCTTTGCGGTATCCGGTACCAAGGCTGAAGCATTGACTTCAACGCAACGGTAGATGCGCCCGGCATTGATCTGGCAATCGAGCAGAACCGCGCCCGCCGGCAACGGGAGCAACGGGAGCAGGGTTAAAATCAGTCGTGCGGCCGGTGTGTTCATCAGGTGTTTTCCTGTTCCTGGTAAATTGATTGCGCTGGAGCCAAGTGTCTCACGAATCGCAGGTGTGCAAAACGCGTCGGGTAAGGGCGCCGGTCGCGTCGCCGGCGAGTCAGGTCGCCGGGTCCGGTGGGGCGACGGGGTGTCGGCCGGCCGCGTTCTCCAGTATCTGTTGCCAGTGTTTGTCCGCGAGATATGCCCAGCTCGCGGGATCCTCGAGAATTCGCTTTTCGAAAAAACGCGCGTAGTGGCTAACCGCGGCCCGGGCGCTGTCGGCGAGGATGGCGTCACCGGTAATGATGCGCAGCTGGCACCGGGTAGACTGAAACCAGGCCGGCACAATCGGCACCTGCATTTTCACGGCGACCCTCGCTGCCCAACCGGGCAGACCTACCGTCTGGCCGAACATCTGCACGGCAATGCTGTTGTTGCTGCGGTCGATATTGTCCAACGTCGCGGCCAGCAGTTTTTCCTCCCGTAATACGGAAAAAAGCGCCCTCGACAGTTCGAACGTGTTGCCGCCACGCACCATCAGTACGCAGACTTGCATCCGTTCGTAAAAGTCCAGTGCAATGCGCGTGCGGGCGATGGTCGGCGGGTTTTTCGCGACCAGCAGCATGTCGAAAGCGTGGCCGATGCGTAGTGCCGAAAAGGCGCTGCCGATGTTATGGGGTACAGCCAGGACGACACCACCGTGTTCCCCGATCAGGCGGTCAATGGTCTCGATGTCCCGTGGGTCCATGACAGTTCGCGGCAACACCGCCGCATGACCCCGGCGGTAGAGTGCAAAGAAGTTCTCGATGACGCCCAACGCGTTGTCGAGAAAGCGCGCGTAGATGTCGTGCGGATCGTGGCTGAGCGCCTGATCGTGTTGCGCTATCCGCGCCAGCGCTTCGCAGGCCTTGCGCAGGCGGTTGCCCGGCCAGCGGTAGGCGCAGCGAACCAGCGTGACGGTGAGGCGCGCCGGCAAAAGTGCCAGGCCTGCGGGCATGTGGCGGATAAGCCAGTACAGGGCAGGGAACACACGGCCTTTCAGACGCGTTCCGCTGAGCGGGTGTCGAGTGTGGCGGTCGGTTGCTTCGCTCACTTCGATGGAGCCGAGATGCAGCGCGGGCGAGCGCAGCACGGCTGTTCGCTTCGGCGAACCGTCCGGGCAACGATTCATGCGGCCGGATGCCTGTGGCAGGAACGCCGATGGTCGTCCGGCCGGTAGGGGGTCCGCTTCGCCAGGTACGGCGCTAAGACAGAGGCGGGCTTGTCAGGTAAAATGTTCTGCCCTGTTTTTTCCAGCATAATTGCCAAGTATTCTAGAGGTGCTCGATGAATAACAACACCCCCATGTCGCTAATGGATTTCGTCAGGGATGCCAAGGCCAGGATCCGCGAAGTCACACCGGAACAGTTGCAACAGATGCTCGATACACAGGATGGTGTGCTGTTGGTCGATGTACGCGAGTCCAGTGAGCACGAGCAGGGGCACATCAAGGGAGCCATGCTGGTGCCGCGCGGTATCCTGGAGGCTGCGGCGGATCCGACCTATCCCAAGCATCAATCCGAGTTGTCCGCAGCAAGGCAACGCACGGTTGTGCTGTATTGCGCCACCGGCGGACGTTCGGCGATGGCGGCCGATATCCTGCAGCTTATGGGATTCAGTGATGTCACCAGCCTCGACGGCGGCTTTGTGCGCTGGGCGGAGGAAAACCGGCCAGTGGTCAAGGAAGCCCGCTACATCTGAGCTGCTCGAGACCGGTTCGTCTGCACCAGGTGCTGGCACCGGCCGCGCGGCTTGCACAAGTTTAAGGCATGCCGCACTGCAGTGACGCGCAGTGAAAACCGTCTGCGCCGCCGCGTGAAACCCCGGCGCGCCTTGTCGTCGCTACTGCATCACCTGCATCGCCAGTCGTGCCATCTCGGGCAGTTGATACATCCAGAGGGCGATCAGCGCCAGCGCCGCGACCAGGGTTACACCACCCACGAGGTTAACGATGGTGTTTTTGCTGCTGCGGTGGTCCGCCAGTTCCTGTGCGACCGCCTGCAGCGTGACGACGCCGAGAAACGTGTCGCCACGGTACAGCAGAAGCCGCCGACAACCGTGGTCGCGCATTGATTTTATTGCGGTTTCGCAGGACGCATCGGCGTCGATGGAAATCAGGTTGCGCGAGCATACGTCGCCGAGGGTTACTGCTTTGGGGTCGCGTGCGGCACCCACAACACGCTTGATCAGGTCTTTTTCGGTAAACAGGCCAATCACGCGGCCGGTTTCGGTCACGACCACCGAGCCGAGATCACGCCGGGCCATGAAGGCCGCAGCCTGATGTATGTCGACGTCGTACTCCAGGGACGCGACCGGTTTGTGTGCGAGTTTGCTGATATGGCAGCCCACATTGTCACCTCACTCAATTGCTTGGCTTGGATAAAGCTCGGTAGCTGCATAGCAAGTTTCAATCCAGCTGTTGCATCGCCCGGTGCCGGCGAACCGCCACGCGTTTGCGCAAGGTCTGTTCACGGCGGGCGTCGCCGTTGTACGGGCATGGTCGCCGGTTGGCGGCCGGCTGGCCGACGGTGTCGGGCGGCAACGACGTTTATGTCCGACAAAGATTAATCCATATTATTAGATATGTTTAGTAGCTTGCTATTCTGAAAGAAAGAATTATCGAAATTATCTGCCTGGCACAGACTCTGCAAAAGCGGTTTTGCCATTTCGGCAAGATGAAGCGATAAGCGAGGTAAGCTCAATGAAGAGGTTAATTTTGGGATTTGCGCTGGGTATGTCAGCAGCGACAGCAATGGCGGCAGAGCACACGGTGAGTTTCAGCGAGCTCGACGTGAACCGGGACGGTGCCATCACCCGCAAGGAAGCGGCTTCTTTCGCGGCGCTCGAGAAGGCTTTCGATACCGCGGACGCCAACAACAACGGGCTGCTCGACCCCGCCGAATATCTCAGCACCGAGCCGGTGGGTCGGGCACCCGCCACCCGATAGGCACGTAGCTGTCCTGAGCGGAGGCCGGTCACGGTGTCGCTGTCCGGGCGGTGACGCCTGGGACGCCTCTACCTTACCCGGAAACCCCGGGCACCGTGCCGGTTCGGCCGGGTTTATCCGCCCGGCGCTCTGACGGCGGCCCTGCCCCCCGGTCTGTGGCAGCCTGCGAGCCAGTCGGTGCATAATACCGAGTGAGCAGGGTTTACAGGACGGAGCGCGATGTTCGAGCCGATCGAAATTCCATTCGGTTGCGTCATGATGTTCAACGTGGTGGAGCTGAAGGAGGATGCCAGTCCCGCGGACGTCGAGTGGGCGATGGGCGAGCTGTGCGC
>JAJDOI010000158.1 GCA_022340245.1 Thiogranum sp. | reverse complement strand
TTATACGCCGTAGGGGATGAGTATGAGAATATGGAAAGATGTATTCTGGGCTTGCGCACTATTGTTTGTTGTCCAGTTGGTCACTACTCCGTTTAGTTCTTCTGGTACGCTATGGGATGTGTCGAGATTGATAGTCAGCGGCCTATCCCTGGTTCCCCTCTATGGTTATGCGTACCAGGTAGCAGTAGGCAATCAGGCAATAGCGATTTTAATTTTTGGCTATAACGCGATATTTCTAACTATTGCCGTGCTGCTCGCCATCTACGCGGTTCTGACTCAATGGAGTTTGTTTATTCTATTTTTAGCGCTCCTGTTTTTAGTGCTATCGTTTGTTTTTCTGTATCCGCAGTACAAATATGCGTTTGATTCAGATGATCTTTGGGTTGCAAGCGCATAACCACTGCGCCCGGTTATCTCCTGCGGGGAAGTTTACGCCTTCAGGTCGAAAAACAAGGGAAACTCAATGACTGCTGAACGCCATCGCATGCCCGCATTGTTCGTCGGTCATGGAAACCCGATGAACGCCATCGAGCACAACCGGTTTTACTCGAGCTGGGAGGCTTTGGGCCAGCAACTGCCAAGACCGGAAGCGGTACTGTGTATCTCCGCCCACTGGCAAACACCCGGCGTTCGCCTTACCGCGTCAGAACGCCCGGAAACCATACACGATTTCCGCGGTTTCCCGAAGGCGCTGTTTGCGGTTGAATACCCCGCCAGGGGCGATCCTGACCTGGCTCGGCGTATCGCCGATCTTCTGTCCGACCATCGGGCTGGCCTGGATTCTGCGCGCGGTCTGGATCACGGCGCGTGGAGTATACTGGTGGCCATGTACCCGAATGCGGATGTGCCAGTGGTGCAGCTAAGCCTTGACGCCACTCAGCCCGCAGCGTTTCACTACAACCTTGCCAAACAGCTTGCGCCGCTGCGCGAGGAAGGCGTACTTGTCCTTGGCAGCGGCAATATCGTGCATAACCTGCGCAGGTTCAGCTTCGACAACGCCGAACCCCTGGATTGGGCCGTTGAGTTTGACGAGGAAGTCAAAAGGAGAATCGTGTCGCGTGAACATGAGGGCTTGATTGACTATGGATCACTGGGTGAGCATGCGACACTGGCCATACCCACCGATGAGCATTTCCTGCCACTGCTGTATGCGCTTGCTGTCCAGGAGGAAGCCGAGCCGCTCAGCCTTTTTAATGAAGTCGTACTGAGCTCGATATCCATGACCTCGGTTCTTGTTGGCGAGACCAGGGGAGAAACGCCATGATCCCTGCCTTGTTGATCGCTATGGCGCTCGGCGCTTCGGCGCCCGCCGCCTTCGCTGGGCCCCCCGGCCCCGGCTTCGACTGCACGCGGGCGGCAGGCGAGGCCCAGGCACTGATCTGCGCCGACGCACAACTCGCCACGCTGGACCGCGAAATCTCAAGGCTCTACGCACTTGCCTCCCACAGCCCGCAACTGGACACGAAGCAGCGCGGCAAGCTCAGGGCCTACCAGATCGGCTGGATCAGGGGCCGCAACGACTGCTGGAAAGCCACAGACCTGCGGACCTGCGTGCTGGACAGCTACGTCACCCGGATTCACGAACTTCGACGGGACTACCCCGCTGCCCGCGGCGCGGATGCGGATGGCATCAGCAGCGGACCGGTCGGCGTCGCCTGCGATGGCGGCGCGCGGCGTAGGGCGGCCACCTTCATACACACCGATCCCCCGCTGGCTTGCCTTGAATCGCCGGATCACGATTACGTCCTGACCCTGAAACCGGCCGCGCCCGCTGCGCGCTACGTCGCGAGCACCGACCAGGGCGACGTTGCCTTCTGGACCAAAGGCGACACAGCTCTGCTGCAAATGCCCGGGCAAGCGGTCATCAACTGCACGCTCGAAGCGCCCCGCTAGCCCCGGCGACGCGCTTGTTCGGCCGCCTGCCGGTCATGCCGTTGATCGGCTGAACCGGCCACCGCGCCCTTGTCCCGGTCATCCCTGACATTGTCGCGGGGCAGACCTATACTTACCCAGGCTGGCGGGGGTCGAAACGTGGCTATTTTTGGAGGAGAATCATTATGAAATTACACATCACTGCACTGGCATTGACTGCCGGGCTGCTCTGGGGCGGGGCGATCCTGATGGTTGGCCTGGCCAATACGGCGTGGCCGGATTATGGCCGGGCTTTTCTCGACCTCGCCGCATCCATTTATCCGGGCTACCGTCCCGGTACCGGTATCGGGTCGGTGATCACGGCAACCCTGTACGGGCTGGTGGACGGGACAATCGGTGGCGCGATCTTCGCGTGGCTCTACAATCTGCTTTCCCCCCGCCACACGGCCTGATTCCCGCCGGGCATGGAAACCGGGCAAGCGACCAGGGCCGACTGCCGCGCCATCGCCGAGCTCGCCCTGATGGCGGGGGAAGGGATACCGGCGTATTTCTGGGAGCAGTCGCGGAAACCCGGACAGGACATCGAGGATGTGGGTGCACAAAACGCCGCGTCCGACACAGAGAACTTTTCATTTCGAAATGCCCACCTCGCGATTGTCAACAACGCTGTCGCCGGCATGTTACTCGCCTACCGCCTGACGGATGCTGAGCACGCCGATGACCTGGAGGACTTTCCGGCATTCATTCGCCCCCTGATTGAACTGGAACAATGCGTACCCGGCCGTTTTTACATCAACATGCTGGCCACCTATCCCGACTACCGGAATCAGGCGGTTGGCAGCACGCTGATGGGCCTGGCTGACAAGCTCGCGGCAAACGCCGGTTGCTCGCTGCTCAGTGTGGAAGTCTTCGAGCAAAATACCGGGGCCCTGCGACTCTACCAGCGTCTCGGTTATGCCATGGTGGACAGACGGCCCGTTGTGACGCACCCCTGCCACCCCTACACCGGCGATGTTGTACTGTTGACGAAGCAGGTATCCGGGGCCCAATTGTCTTGACAACTTGATAACAGGAAACGCCGGAAAACCCGCGCGCCAGCGCAGACAAGCCGGACCAGACGCTGCCTGACATGAGCAATGAATTGAACAAGGAAAAACTCACCGCGTTCATCCGGGGAACGCTGGGCTGCGGTTGTCCTGATGAAGTGTTCGAGACGATCGAGAGCAGCCGTATAGCTGTTGGCGCGCTGCCGGGCGCGGCCACCCGGATCGTGGTCGGCGATACGCTGCTGTTATACGTGGTTGCCCCGGCATCGATTCAGGAGCTGGCCGACACAATCGCCGAAGTTGCCGACAGCGGCAGGCGGGACCGGGACGCCAACCGCTACAACCGCTTTCGACTGGTGGTGTCTGACGACAGTGATGAAGGCGGGCGCGCCGGCGCTGTGGCCGGCTTTGCCCGAGAAGTCGGCTCTGACAAGAAGATGCACATCCACTTTGTCGACGCGGCCACGATACTCGGCCTGTACGAAGCATGAACGCACAGCCTAAACGCCCGGCGGGCATTGACTGGATGCACAGAAACGCGCACCGCAGTCGTCGCTTTATCCGGTTACCCACGCCACCAGATTTTTAATATCAGGGGAGAGGTCCAGGCACAATGCCAAAGCTCGCAGTTGTTCAAGAATCCTCCGTACTGCTGGATCGCGAAAAAACAATCGCAAAGGCGGTAAGCCTGGTCGAACAGGCTGTAAGCGCGGGAGCCAGGCTGGTTATATTTCCGGAAGCTTTTATTCCCGGTTATCCGGCGTGGATATGGCGCCTCAGGCCCGGTGGTGACTGGGGCCTGAGTGAAGCGTTACATGCCCGTTTGCTGGACAATGCGGTGAGTCTGGCCGAGGGTGACCTCGATCCGCTCTGCGATGCGGCAAAGAAACATGCAGTTACACTTGTCTGCGGCATTAATGAAAGAGACAGCCAACTCAGTAAAGCGACCCTCTATAACACTGTCGTGATTATTGGGCCGGATGGGAATATTCTCAATCGCCATCGCAAGTTGATGCCAACCAATCCGGAGCGCATGGTATGGGGGTTCGGCGATGGCTCCGGCCTGAAGGTTGTCGACACGCCAAACGGTCGAATCGGGGCATTGTTGTGTTGGGAAAACTATATGCCCCTCGCGAGATATGCCCTGTACTCCCAGGGTATAGAGATCTATATAGCGCCAACATACGACAGTGGAAATGAGTGGCTTGGAAGCTTACAGCATATTGCCCGCGAGGGACGTTGCTGGGTCGTATGCAGCGGCGTTGTTTTGACAAACAGTGATATACCAGCAGATTTCCCGGAAAGAGCAACCCTGTATCCGGATTCCGAAGAATGGATCAATCCAGGGGATTCTGTCGTGATCGCACCGGGCGGTGAAATTGTTGCCGGCCCAATGTGCAAGGAAAAGGGATTGCTCTACGCAGACGTAGATCCAAAATGTGTTGGCATTGCCAAAAGAACGCTGGACGTCGCGGGACATTACGCGCGACCGGACATCTTCACGCTACATGTGAACACTCAGCAGCAAAGTCCCATCGAGTTTGGCTAGGATGTACAGAACATCCCACAACGCCCCGGGGAGTCGACAGCCTGCTACGCAGGCCGCACCCTAGCGGCGACGGCCCTTGCCCTTTAGCTTGGGCTTTTCGTCGCGAACTTTCAGATTGTTGTTCATGAAGAACTTGCCGTCCAGGACCGCCGAAGCGGCACGGGCTTCATGGCCTTCCATATCAACAAAGGCGAAGCCTTTGCACTTGCCCGTGAAGATGTCCCGCGGCATTTCCAGCTTGCGAACGGTGCCGTATGCGGAGAAGAGATCCTTGATATCGTTTTCGGTGGCACCAGGTGCGATGTTGCCAACAAAGAGTGTTTTCATAAGCTTGCTCCCGTGTTGCATGGATGGGCTGTGGCCGTGACGGCCACCGCGGATTCGCCACGGCATTGCGGCATGCCGATGGGAGTGAAACACATGAGAAACGGGCCGGTGCTTCAGCCCCCCAATGTTGGAGGACAAAGCCCGGCCCGAGTCATCAATGGCAAGCCTGCAACGCGCCCGGTGGCGCGTGC
>JAJDOI010000139.1 GCA_022340245.1 Thiogranum sp. | reverse complement strand
GCACAGATGACCAGGTCGCCGAGGTGGTTCACCTCGACCCCGGGCGGCGCTTCGAAAGGAAACGACAGCACGTTAGTGGGCTTGTCCTTGCCACGGTAGCGCGCGTTCAACGCCCGGCTTTCGCGTTCGTCGACGATTCGGATGACCAGCTCCACGGGGCCGGGCAGTTCTCCCAGGGCGGCCAGCGCCCAGGCGTGCAGCGCCTCGTCTTCCGGCACGTCGCTGATTTCGCTGGCGTGCTGCACCTCGAGCTCGAGGCGTGGTTCGGTTTCAGCTGTCATGTTGCTGTTGCTCGTGCCGCTCGTATGCATGCAGGATCTTCTTTACCAGCGGGTGACGTACCACGTCGCGCGCGTCGAACCAGGTAAAGCCGATACCCTCGACGTCCTCCAGCACTTCAACGGCGTGTTTGAGCCCCGACTTGATGCCCTTGGGCAGATCGATCTGGGTGACGTCACCGGTAACGACTGCGGTCGAACCGAAGCCAATACGCGTCAGGAACATTTTCATCTGTTCAACGGTGGTGTTCTGCGCCTCGTCGAGAATCACGAAGGCGTCGTTCAGCGTGCGCCCGCGCATGAACGCCAACGGTGCGATTTCGATAACGCTGCGCTCGATAAATTTGGCGACGCGTTCAAAGCCGAGCATTTCGTACAGCGCGTCGTAGAGCGGGCGCAGGTACGGGTCGACTTTCTGAGTCAGGTCGCCCGGCAGAAAACCCAGGCGCTCGCCGGCTTCGACAGCCGGGCGCACCAGCACCAGTCGGCGTACCTGCTCGCGTTCCAGCGCCTGTACCGCGCAGGCCACGGCCAGGTAGGTCTTGCCCGTGCCCGCGGGCCCGATACCGAGGTTGATGTCGTGCTCGAGGATGTTGCGGATGTAGTCCAGCTGGTGGGCGCCGCGCGCCTTCACCATGCTGCGGCGGGTCTGGATCACCACGTCCAGGTCGTCGTCCTGTTTGTCCCTGAGCACCTCCAGCCCGGCCTGCTGCAGGTACAGATGCACCCGCTCGGGCGTCATGGGCGCCTCGCGGGTGGCGGCGTAGAGGTGCTGCAGCACTTCGCCGGCGAGCTCCGGTGCATCATCCCGGCCGTCGATCTGGAACTGGTTGCCGCGGTTGCTGATCTCCACGTGCAGGCGACGCTCGAGCTGGCGCAGGTGCTCGTCGAACTGACCGCACAGCGACGCCAGCCGCCGATTGTCAGCGGGCTCCAGGGTAAGCGTAATAGAAGCGGGTTCGGGGTCCAAAATGAGGCCGGTATCGCGGGCTCAGCCCCAGTTTGCGGCGCTGGCCGCGACGTCGATGTCGTCGATGGCGAGCAACTCGCCGCGCAGCGAATTGGGCATCGCCCGGGTGACGCGCACCCGCACGAAGCGGCCGACCAGGTCCGGCCCGCCGCGAAAGTTGACCACGCGGTTGTTCTCGGTGCGCCCGGCCATGTCGGCGGCATCTTTTTTCGACGGCCCTTCGACCAGAATACGCTGTTCGCTGCCGATCATGGCGGCGCTGATCTGTGCGGCCATCTCATTGATACGCGCCTGCAGGCGCGCGAGGCGCTGTTTCTTGGCGTCCATCGGCACATCATCGGGAAACTGGGCGGCCAGTGTACCGGGACGGCGGCTGTAGATAAAACTGAACGACTGGTCGAAACCGATATCCTCGATCAACTGCATGGTGTTCTCGAAGTCCTGCTCGGTTTCACCGGGAAAACCGATAATGAAATCCGAAGACATGCTGATGTCGGGACGCCGCTCGCGCAGCCGGCGTATGCGCGACTTGTATTCCAGCGCAGTGTGGTTGCGCTTCATCGCCGCGAGTATGCGGTCGGAGCCGCTTTGCACCGGCAGGTGCAGGTGACTCACCAGTTCCGGCACTTCTCCGTAGACATTGATCAGGCTGTCGCTCATCTCCAGCGGGTGCGAGGTGGTGTAACGGATTCGGCCAATGCCGTCGATAGCGGCGATATAGGTGATCAACAGCGCCAGGTCAGCGCTGGAACCGTCGGCCATGACGCCGCGGTAGGCGTTGACGTTCTGGCCCAGCAGGTTGATTTCGCGCACACCCTGCGCAGCGAGGCTGACCGCTTCGGCGATAATGTCGTCGAACGGGCGGCTGACTTCTTCGCCGCGCGTGTAAGGCACGACGCAGAAGGTGCAGTATTTGCTGCAGCCCTCCATAACCGACAGGAACGCGGTGGGACCCTCCGCGCGCGGCTCGGGCAGGCTGTCGAATTTCTCGATTTCCGGAAAGGATACGTCGATCACCGAGCGGTGCTGGCCCCGCGCCTGCTCGATCATTGCCGGCAACCGGTGCAGGGTCTGCGGACCGAACACCAGGTCGACAAACGGCGCGCGCTCGCGCAAGGCCTCGCCTTCCTGACTGGCGACGCAACCGCCAACACCGATAATGATGGCGGGATTGGCGTCTTTCAGTTCACGCCACTGGCCCAGCTGGGAGAAGACTTTCTCCTGGGCTTTTTCACGAATGGAGCAGGTGTTGAGCAACAGCACATCCGCGTCGTCGGCCGAGTCGGTCAGCTGCATACCGTGAGCAGCCGCGAGCACGTCCACCATCTTGGCGGAGTCATACTCGTTCATCTGACACCCGTGGGTCTTTACAAAAACTTTGCCGGCCATTAACAAATCAAGTTGCTTCAGACAGATGCAGTATTGTACAGGGTTTTGGGCAGGTAATCAGCCGGGAAAAAAGTGAAGCCGGCCTGTAAGCCGGGTTCTGTCGTGGGCAACCATTCATCTGGGACGTCCGTCACCGGACGCCTCGAGCGACCTACCCGGGAACAGCGCGGGCCGCGCCAACGTTCCCCTATTTGGTCTTGCTCCGGGTGGGGTTTACCCTGCCACCGCTGTTACCAGCGGCGCGGTGCGCTCTTACCGCACCATTTCACCCTTACCGGCGCCGGAGCGCTTAGGCGGTGTATTTTCTGCGGCACTTTCCGTAGGCTCGCGCCCCCCAGGCGTTACCTGGCACCCTGCCCTGTGGAGCCCGGACTTTCCTCCATGACGCCTAGTCACAGCGGTTGCCCAGCCGGCTTCGGCAATCAAGTTAGACCTCATCCGCTGGAAACACAACCAGTGGGGTGATTTCCGTAACACCCGTGCCGAAGTTGTCGAAGCTTCTGACAAATGCACCTGGTCAGCAATTAGCATTCAAGTTATTGCTTTTAAGGCTTTTTCTACAGGCTCGTCAATCTGTGAACGAACAAGTGATTGTCGAACAACCTGACACGACATTCACTACCCCGTTGTCAGTGCCGTTACCATCGCTTGTCGCAATGAGCCCGGACAGTTTCGGAGATTTCACTGCGACCAATAGCGTGAACTTGCTCGACCTCACGCTGACCAGCAATCCCTGGTCCATCTTGGGGGTGAACAATGGCAGTGGTTGGATGGGTGATTCGTCGACCACCTGTAATCCTGCCTCGAACTCGTGCGCTGTCTCGTTCGACGATGGTTCCACCCTCAGCGTAGACACCCAGATAGTACCGGTTCCGGCCTCCATGTGGTTGTTCGGCACGGGTCTGATGGGCCTGGCAGGTATTGCGCGCCGCCGTCGCAGCTGAACGATTCTGCAAAAAAACCAATGAAGAAAGGCGGCCGTACGGCCGCCTTTCTTTTTGCTGCTCACTAGCCAATTAATGCGCTGCCGACCCAGGATTGTCAGCGCGTTAGATGGGCGTTCGCGAGTATTGGTTCAACACACCTGCCCGTTTGGCGCGTCTGCAACCGCTGCCAGGTGTAGCGCCCAAGCAACCGGTTGAGCAGGTGCTCGCGTTTGAGAAACGGCAGCAGCGGACTGCGCCGCACGCCCATCCTCTCCCGCAGTTTCAGCAACCCGGGTTCGGTGTGGTCGATACTGAGACCGATCTTCACCGCACTGCAGGCACGCTTGCGGTGCCTGAGCCTGAGCTCTGCGAGTGCCAGGTTGAGAAATACCCTGGTCTGTATGGTTTCCATGGACGCCGCTCGCCGGCACAGGTTCAGGCCGCTGATATCACCGCTGCACACCTCGCACAGCCCCTGGTAGGACAAGTACAGGTGCAGGTGGACGTCGTCGTGCCCGCACTTGCGGTCGGCCTCGGCAAAATGCCGCGCCGCGGTTTTCCACTGTTTCTTTCGATAGAAGGCGAGACCCAGGTCGTATGCCTCGCGCGCAGCACGCACGCGGTCCCCGGGAGCCGGATAGTGTGATCCACTCATGCTCGTGTCCCCAAAAATGGTGTTTCCGTGGCGGTCCATTCGCCGATTTGTGATTCCCTGTGCACCACTGTCCCGTGGCTGCTTCGGTTAATCTTGGACCATTTTCCGGTAGAACGCCAGTAAATTGGCGGTCGAGGCGTCGTGGGCGTCGCCCGGCTCACCGCTATCCATTTCTTTTTGAATAGCTTTTGCCAACTGCTTGCCGAGTTCCACGCCCCACTGATCGAAGGAATTGATACCCCAGATGATGCCCTGGACGAAGATCTTGTGCTCGTACAGCGCCACCAGCATGCCCAGCATGTAGGGGGTGAGTTTCGGATAGAGCAGGGAATTGCTCGGTCGGTTGCCGGGAAATACCTTGTGCGGCAGCAACGCCGCCAGCACCTCGTCGGACAGGCCCTCCGACACCAGTTCGGCGCGCACCTCGTCTGCGGTCTTACCGCGCATCAGTGCTTCGGTCTGGGCGATGTAGTTGGTGAACAGGATGCGCTGCTGGTCCTTCAGCCGGTGGTGGGCGTTCACCGCGGCGAGGAAGTCGCAGGGAATGATACGCGTACCCTGATGGATCAGCTGGTAGAAGGCGTGCTGGCCGTTGGTGCCCGGCTCGCCCCAGATGACGGGGCCGGTGGTGTAGTCGACGGCCTGGCCGTCGCGGTCGACGCGCTTGCCGTTGCTCTCCATATCGGCCTGCTGCAGATACGCGGGCAGACGGTGCAGGTGCTGATCGTAGGGCAGCACGGCGTGGGTCTCGGCGCCGAAGAAGTTGTGGTACCAGATACCCAGCAGCGCCATCACCATCGGCAGGTTGTGCCGCACCTCGGTGTTGAGAAAATGCTGATCCATGGCGTGTGCGCCCGCCAACAGGTTTTCGAACTGGTCCATGCCGATGTACAGCGCGATCGACAAGCCGATAGACGACCACAGCGAGTAGCGTCCGCCGACCCAGTCCCAGAACTCGAACATGTGCGCGGTATCGATGCCGAACTCCCGCACTTTGTCGCTGTTGGTCGACATGGCGACGAAATGCTTCGCCACCGCCGCTTCGTCCTTGGCGGCCAACAGCAGCCAGCGGCGCGCCTGGTGCGCATTGGCGAGGGTTTCCTGGGTGGTGAAGGTCTTCGACGCCACCAGGAACAGGGTGGTTTCCGGTTCCAGACCTGCGAGCGTGTCCGAAATCTGGCTGCCGTCGACGTTGGAAACGAAGTGCACATTCAGGGGACCCGCACACGGCGTCAGCGCCTCGGTGACCATAACCGGGCCGAGGTCCGAGCCGCCGATGCCGATATTCACCACGTCGGTAATGCGTTTGCCCGTGTAGCCCTTCCAGTCACCGCCACGCACCTGCTCGCTGAACGTGCGCATCCGCGCCAGCACCGCGTTGACCATGGGCATGACGTCCTCGCCATCGACCATTACCGGTGTGTTGCTGCGATTGCGCAGCGCGGTGTGCAGCACGGCGCGCTGCTCGGTGAAATTGATTTTCTCGCCGTTGAACATGCGCCGGGCCCAGTCTTTCACCTCGCACTCGGCGGCAAGTTCGAACAGCAGCGCCATGCTCTGCTCGGTGACGCGGTTCTTGGAATAGTCCAGCAGCAGATCGCCGCACTGCAGGGAAAATCTGTCGAAACGTTGCGGGTCGCTGGCGAACAGGTCACGCATATGCAGGTCCTTGACCTGCACGAAATGCGTCTGGAGCTTTTTCCAGGCTTTAGTCTGGGTCGGTTTCATCGTAGTCTGGAACGATTCGGTCTTGTTGCGTGTCGTCTTCAAGTGTATTGCGCCAGCGGTGATCCTGGCGCACGAACAGCCGTTCGGCCTCTTTGGGACCCCAGCTGCCGGCCGGGTAGGTATGGATGAAATCACGTTCCGTGGACCAGACCTTCAGCACCGGGTCGACCACGCGCCAGGCCCAGCTGACCTCATCGTAGCGCAGAAACAGCGAGTGGTCGCCGTCCACCACGTCGAGCAGCAGTGCTTCATAGGCATCCAGCTGCTGGGAGATACCGCAATAGCTCGCATCCAGCCGGGTAGTCTCGGCGCGCAATTCCAGCCCCTGCTGCTTGACCTGCATTTCCAGGCGTATACAGTCGTGCGGCTGCAGGTTCATGAGTATCCAGTTGGGTTTCAGCTGGTCGATCTGGGTCTCGCGAAACAGTTGCTGCGGCGGGTGTTTGAAACGGATCGACACCATGGAATTGCCCTGCTTCATGCGCTTGCCGGTACGCAGGTAGAACGGCACGTTGCGCCAGCGCCAGTTGTCGATGAACAGTTTGAGCGCCGCGTAGGTTTCGGTAACGCTGTTGGCCGGCACGTCCGGCTCGTCGAGATAGGCGTGCACCTTTTCGCCGTCGACCCGACCGGCGGCATATTGGGCGCGGAAGGCATGCGCGTTGACCGCGCTCTGGTGAATCGGGCGGATGGAGCGCAGCACCTTGACCTTTTCATCGCGCAGCGATTCGGCATCGAGATTGGCCGGCGGCTCCATGGCCACCAGTGTCAGCAACTGCAGCAGGTGACTCTGCAGCATGTCGCGCAAGGCCCCGGAGCTGTCGTAGTAACCCGCCCTGCCCTCGGTGCCCAGCGATTCGGAATGGGTGATCTGCACGTGGTCGATGTAGTTGCGGTTCCACAGCGGCTCGAGCATCAGGTTGGCGAAGCGGAACACCAGCACGTTCTGCACCGTGCCCTTGCCCAGGTAGTGGTCGATACGGAAGATCTGGGTTTCCTGGAAATCCTGGTTGAGGCGGCGGTTGAGGCTTTCGGCACTTTCCAGGTCATAGCCAAAAGGTTTTTCAATGACCAGTCGGCGCCAGCCTTCGTCCTGGTTGCTCAGCCCCACCATACCCAGCTGGCGACTGACACGGCCGAAGCTCGCCGGGCTGATCGCCATGTAGAAAATCATGTTGGACGGGAAGTCGGCATTGCCGAGCAGGTAGTCGCGTAATTCCGGGAATGCCTGATCGTCGGAAAGATCACCGCTGAAAAAAGACAGCCGCTCGCAGAAACGCTTCAGCACGGCCTCATCGGTGGGTTTGTTCGCCAGGTGAGCGCGCACCTGTTCGCGCCAGGTCTCGTCGCTCCAGTCGCGACGGCCGAAGCCGACCACCTTGAGACCGTCCGGTAGCCGACCGGCCGCATCGAGGCGATACAGCGCGGGGAGGAGTTTCACTTTGGCGAGATTGCCGGTGGCGCCGAAAATAACGAATGTACAGTCTTCCATGTGCAGTTCCGAATGTAGCCTGTTCGCGGCGCGCTTGACGCTCGCCCTGTGTTACCGCAACCTACATTATTCCGAGTCACCGTACCAGCTATGAATATTCTGTTTGCGAGCAGCGAAGTCCATCCTCTCATCAAGACCGGCGGGCTGGCGGATGTATCCGGCAGTCTGCCACGCGCACTGAAAGGCGCCAAGCAGGAGGCACGCCTGATATTGCCGGCCTACCCTGCCGCTATCAGCCGGGCCGAAAAACTGAGACTGGAAAGCGATATCGTTCTGCCCGGCGCGCGCACCCCGGTACGCCTGCTGCACGGCTGGCTGCCGCACAGCCGGGTGCGCGTCTACCTGGTGGATTCACCGGAACACTTCGACCGCCCCGGCGGCCCTTACCAGGACGAGGACGGCAAGGAATGGCCCGACAATGCAGCGCGTTTCGCACTGTTTGCGCGCGCCGTCAGCGCCATCGCCATGAATCGCGCCGGGCTGAACTGGCAGCCCGACCTGGTGCACTGCAATGACTGGCAGACGGGGCTGGTGCCCGCCCTGTTGTCGTGCAAGTCGCAGCGCCCCGCGACCCTGTTTACTATTCACAATCTCGCCTACCAGGGCCTGTTCGACTGGAAAACCTTCAAGTCACTGAAGCTGCCAGTGGACTGGTGGTCACTGGACAAGCTGGAGTTTCATGAGCAGGTGTCCTTCATCAAGGGTGGACTGGTATACGCGGACTGGATCAGCACGGTCAGCCCGACCTATGCCGGAGAAATCTGTACCAAGGCCTTTGGCTGTGGACTTGAAGGCCTGTTGCAGCACCGCCGCGAGCGGCTCAGCGGGATTCTCAACGGTGTCGACTACCGGGTCTGGAATCCGGGCAAGGACAAGTTGCTGGCACAGAGCTACACCGCCCGTACGCTGGAGCGCAAGCACGATAACAAGGTGGCACTGCAAAAGGCCTTTGGTCTGCCCGAACGCGCCGGCTTTCCGCTGCTCGGGCACGTCGGGCGGCTGGTGGACCAGAAGGGCCTCGACCTGGTTATCAAACTGATCCCGCAGCTCATCAGGCGTCGCCTGCAGCTGGTGGTACTGGGCACCGGGCAGCCGGAGCTCGAAACGGCACTGACCATGGCGGCGAAGAAATACCCGGAACAGATCGGCGTGCGTATCGGTTACGACGAGGACCTCGCGCACCTGCTGGAAGCCGGGTCGGATATCTTCCTCATGCCCTCACGCTTCGAACCCTGCGGCCTGAACCAGATCTACAGCCTGCGCTACGGCACGCCGCCGATTGTCCGTAACACCGGCGGCCTGGCCGACACGGTCACCGACGCCAGCGAAGCCAACATCGCCGCGGGCACCGCCAACGGCTTTGTATTCGACGACGTGACCAGCGCCTCGCTGCTGGAAGCCATCGACCGCGCACTGGGATGTTACACCCAGCCGGACGTATGGACCGCCCTGCAGCGTACCGGCATGGCGGCCGATTTTTCCTGGTTGCGCAGTGCGGCGGAATACATCGCGCTCTACGAACGCATCATCGAAGCCCCCTTCGAACACCCCGACTGCCGTCAGCAACGGCTGCATAAAATCCCCGCAGAGCTCTCTACGTAGTTGAACCACTGGTGGTTTTTCTGAGCCTGCGGTGATTGGCCGGGCCACCGTCGAACGGGGTATAATAACGCGCCGTTTTCCTGCCAGCGGCCCTGGTGCGTCAACCGGGCCGTTTTTTCAAAAAATGCCAGAGATACAGATGGATATGCCAGTTACTGCCAGCGTGACCCCACCCCCTCGCGACAAGGAGCTGCGCTCCCGCGTGCGCCTGTTCGGCAACCTGCTGGGCGAAGTGCTCGCCTCGCAAGCCGGCGAAAACGTGCTCGATGCCGTGGAAGCCTTGCGCAAGGGCTACATACGGCTGCGCAAAGAGGAAAACCCGGTCCTGCGTGCGCGCCTGGCGCGGACCATCGACAATCTCGACCCCGACACGCTCAGCCACGTGGTGCGCGCCTTCAACCTCTACTTCAGCCTGGTCAACATCGCCGAGGAGGCGTTCCAGCACAAGGAACGCCGCCGTCAGGTCCGCGAGGGCGGCCCGCTCTGGTACGGCTCCTTCGACCACACCATGCGCGAGTTCCACTACCTGGGCATCAGCGCCGAACAGGTGCGCACGCTGCTGGACAAGACGCTCTACCTGCCGGTGTTCACGGCCCACCCCACCGAATCCAAGCGCCGCGCGGTCATGCACGCCCTGCGCGGCATCTTCGTCACCGCCGAACGCCTGGACGGCCCCCGGCTGGCCAAGACCGAGCGCGACGAAATCATCAACGACCTGCGCAACCAGATCCAGATCCTGTGGAAGACCGACGAAGTCCGCGTGCACAAACCCAGCGTCGAGGACGAAATCCGCAACGGCCTGTTCTATTTCCGCGAGTGTCTGTTCCAGGCCGTGCCGCGCGTCTACCGCTACCTGGAAAAGTCCTGCACCCGGGTCTACGGCGATGCCGGCATCAACCTCCCCGGACTGTTGCAGTTTGGTTCGTGGATCGGCGGTGACCGGGACGGCAACCCCTTCGTCAAGCCCTCGACCACCGAATTCGCCCTGCGCATGCACATGCGCGAAGTCCTCTGCGAGTACCTGCGTCGGGTCGAGGACCTGCGCAGCAGGTTGACCTACTCCAGCCGACTGGTGCAGCCCAGCCAGGCATTCGTCGACAACCTGGAAAGCGAAATGCGCCAGTGCCCGCAGGTTGCCGGCGACCGTCCCGAACGTTTCAGTCACGAGCCGTACCGGCGCAAACTGTTTTTCATGCGTAACCGCCTGCGTCACAATCTACAGCTGGTCACGGCGCGTCTTGATGCGCCGGAAAGCGTAAACCCCGACGACTTCTCCTGCCGCTACCGCAACCAGCAGGAATTCATGGACGATCTGCGTCTGATGCAGTCGTCGCTCGCCTCCCACGGCGACGCCAACATCGCCCAGGGTCCGCTGCTGGACCTCGTCCGACTGGTGGAGACTTTCGGCTTCTACCTGCAACAGCTCGACATCCGCCAGGAATCAACGCGCCACAGCCAGGCGGTGAAAGAACTCTGCGAAAAATCAGGTGCAACCGCCGACTATGACGCGTTGAACGAGGAACAACGCATTGCGCTGCTGTGCGGCCTGCTCGAAGCACCGGCGGCCGACGTCGAGCGCGCCACCCTGAGCGAGGAAACCGCGGAAACCCTGCAGGTGCTGGATGTCATGGCCAATATGCGCCAGGAAGTCAGTGCCGATGCCTTCGGCACCTACGTGATCTCCATGACCCACAGCGCCAGTCATGTACTTGAGCTGATGTGGCTGGCTTCCCTGTGCGGCCTCGCGGGCCGCGACGGCGATGACTGGTACTGCCACATCCGCATCAGCCCGCTGTTCGAAACCATCGATGATCTCGCCCATATCGAGCAGGTGATGACCCGCCTGCTCGGCGAGCGGGTGTACCGGGCTTTGCTGGGCGCCTCGGGCAACCTGCAGGAGGTGATGCTGGGCTACTCCGATTCATGTAAGGACGGCGGCATCCTGGCCTCTGGCTGGAACCTGTACGAGGCGCAGCAGAAAATCATCCGCATCGCCGGCGAACACGGGGTCGAGTGCCGCCTGTTTCACGGTCGCGGCGGCACGCTGGGCCGCGGCGGCGGTCCGACTCACGACGCCATCCTGTCGCAACCCGCGGGCACAGTACACGGACAGATCAAGTTCACCGAACAGGGCGAGGTGCTGTCATACAAGTACAGCAACGAGGAAACCGCGGTCTATGAGCTGTCGATGGGCATCACCGGACTGTTGAAAGCCAGCCTCAGCGTGGTACAGGCCGACCGCGGGGATAACAGGCAATACGACGCCATCATGGCCTCGCTCGCACAATCCGGCGAACAGGCCTACCGCGACCTGATCGACCGCACCGAGGGCCTGCTCGACTATTTCTACGAAGCCACACCGGTGACCGAGATCGGCCTGCTCAACATAGGCTCACGCCCCAGCCACCGCAAGAAACAGGATCGCTCGAAGAGTTCGATACGCGCCATTCCCTGGGTATTCGGCTGGGCCCAGTCACGCCACACTCTGCCCGCCTGGTACGGCATCGGCACCGCCCTGGAAGACTATGCGAATAGCGGGCGGGATCGATTGCAGACACTGCAGCACATGTACCGCGACTGGCCGTTTTTCCGCGCCCTGCTGAGCAATACGCAAATGTCGCTGGCCAAGTCGGAAATGGATATTGCAAGGCAGTACACCTGGCTGGTGGAAGACCAGGCGTTGGCCGAACGCGTGTATGACCGGATACGCGCAGAGCACGACCGCACACTGGCCATGGTCATGAAGGTTGCCGACATCGGCTGCCTGCTTGCGGAAACGCCGACCCTGGCGCTGTCGCTGACGCGCCGCGACCCCTACCTGGACCCGCTCAACCATGTCCAGGTCAAGCTGCTCAGCCGCACACGCAACGAGGCAGTGGACGAGGCGGAAAGAGAACGCTGGATGGAACCGCTGCTGCGTTCGATCAATGCCATCGCCAGCGGCATGCGCAACACCGGCTGAGGGCAATCACTGGGCCAGGGATTCGGCCTCCATCGACAGGTACACCTGGTAGGCGTTGCGGCGGTTGGCTTCGGCAAACGCCGGCAGGTGTTCGAACTCCGACCAGTCGGCGCTCGCATAGGCTTCGTCGAACGGCACGAAATCGGCGACCGCATCACCCATGGTCTGGCGCAGGTAGGCGAGATAACGCCGCATGCTGCTGATGGCCCGGTTGGGATCGTGCGCCGCAGCACCGTGTCCCGGCACCAGCGCCACCAGCTTGCTGTCCTCCATGTGTTCCAGCACTTCCAGCCAGTGTTTTGAATTGGCATCCCCCATGAAGGCGATGCGCCCCTCGAAAATGGTGTCGCCCGAGAACAGCACACGGTCGGGCTCGACGTACAGTGTCATATCGCCATCCGAGTGGGCCGCGCCCACCGGCGTAACGGTGAATTGCACACCGCCCAGACTGAATATCTCCGGCTTGCTGACATAGTGGTCGGGCTCCACCAGGTGGGTGTTTTCGTTGACCCAGGGATACAGCGATATGCGGCGTTCCTCAAGGCGGCTGGCGGCGTTCGGCGAACGCAGGTACTTCTCCGCTCCGGTCGGCGCCCAGACTTTCGCCCCCTCCTGCGCGAAAATCTGCAGTCCGTAGATATGGTCGGCGTGATAGTGGCTGACAATGACCCGGACAACGGGCTTGTCGGTGATGGTATGGATCAGTCCCCGCAGTTTGTTCGCCAGCGACGGCGTGCCCAGTGAATCGAACACCACCACACCCTCGTCGGTAACCACCACGCCCGCATTGGAGACGAAGCCTTCGTTGTCGGTGGCCACACCGGCCACGCCCTGGACAAACCAGACGTGTGGCGAGAGTTGCTGCAGCTGCATGTCAACATCGCTGGGTGAATAGTCGGCAGCGGCGACCGGTGAGCCGAGCAGCACGGTTAGCAACAGACTGACAAGCATGCGCATGGGAAGTCCTATCGGTATTCGTGGTCGTTACGTCTTTTACCAGGGCGTGCGTAAGTCAGCCGACGAGCGTACAGGGATGGGTTCAAAGCGCGTCCTGCATCGGCTGACTTCTATATTCATCAGTAATGGGGACGGTGCAACCAGCCAGGGTATTCCACCTGTTGGACATCAGGCGCGACGGGCGCGGAAAAACGCCCGCAGGCGCCCGGCACACTCGTCTTCCAGCACACCGCCGCGAATATCTACGCGGTGGTTCAGCCCCTGGGTTTCGAACGCATGGGTGGTGCTGTTGACAGCGCCGCGCCGGGGATCGGGCGCGCCGAACACCAGCCGGCCGATACGCGCGTGAATCATGGCGCCGGCGCACATCAGGCAGGGTTCCAGCGTAACGTACAGCGTGGCGCCGGTCAGCCGGTAGTTGCCGAGACGCAGCGCCGCGTCGCGCAGGGCGACGACCTCGGCGTGGGCGGTGGGGTCGTTACTCGAAATCGGCCGGTTCCAGCCCTCGCCGAGGATCCGTCCATCCTGAACGATCACGCAACCCACCGGCACCTCGTCTTCGGCCTCGCCGCGCGCGGCCAGCTGCAGCGCGTGCTGCATCCACTGCCGGTCGGCCAGGTCGTCGTCTACTCCCACTGGATTGTAGACGAGCCTTGGAAAGCCAGTAATGGCGCGGGTTTTGAGGTGGCCATAAGTGACACTACCATGAAAAATACCATGTTCAGAATTTGTTGCAAATCACCATGTAAATTGCCGAGAGAACGCTGTCACACAGCACCCTAGGCTACCTTCCTGGCCTTGACTTCCAGATGTATGCCCTCCTGCTCCTGCAGGTAACGGATCACCGCAAACAGGTTGCTCGCCTGGGGGTTTCCTTTTGGCCCGAACATACGCATGAGACTCTTGCTCGATTTATCAAAGACTCGGGACAGTTC
>JAJDOI010000134.1 GCA_022340245.1 Thiogranum sp. | reverse complement strand
CGTCGGCGCTCGCGCCGTGCAGTTGTCCAGGCGATCCAGAGTTTGCGCAGGGGCGTGAGGTGTATGCGTTGCTGCATCACGCGGTAGCCGTCGGCTTCGATTTCATTCAGCAGCGCCCGGTAAATGGCCGCCATGACCAGCCCGCTTCGCTGGGCATAGCGGTCCTCCTCGGGCAGCAGCGAAAGCGCGCGGGCGTAGTAGTCCCGGGCACGTCGGGCCTGGTATTCGAGCAGCGCGCTCAGGTTGTCGGCGGGAAACCCTCCCAGGATGTTTTGGGGATTGACGCGGTATTCGCGCATTTCGTCGAGCGGCAGGTAGATGCGGCCGCGCGCAGCATCTTCGCGCACGTCACGAATGATATTGGTCAGTTGGAAAGCCGTGCCGAGTGCCTCGGCGTATTTCAGCGTCTCGCGCCGCCGGTAGCCGAAGATTTCTGCCGACAGCAGGCCCACGACACCCGCGACGCGGTGGCAGTAAAGCGCCAGTTCGCTGAAGGACTCATAGCGTTGCCGGTCCAGGTCCATCGTCATGCCGTCGAGGATCTCCTGGAAATATTCGGCGGGCAGGTTGTACTGCTGCAGCACCGGTTGCAGCGCGCGGGTGACCGGGTGGCCGGCATTGCCGGCGAAGCAGGCATCGACTTCCTCCCGCCACCAGTCGAGCTTGCGCCGCGCGATATCCCGGTCGCTGCACTCATCGACGATATCGTCGACTTCGCGGCAGAAGGCATACAGGGCGACGATGGCGCGGCGTTGCGCCGCGGGCAGAAACAGGAAGCTGTAGTAGAAGCTGGAGCCGCTGGCAGCGGCCTTGCCCTGGCAATACTGATCTGGAGACATTTTGTGGTCTATCGTTTCGCCGGTGCGTCGATTCTATAGCGCCGCGCCGGCCGATTAAAACCCCGCAGCAGGGCCTGACCGAGGATCATCAGCTTCTCGCTGCGGCTCAGGCGCGGTCGGCCGAACGGATCCTCCTGTTGATACAGCTTGTCGAGAATGCGCGACCCGCCGAGGATAATGGCGCGGATCTCCAGGCCGAAGCGCCCGCGCAGCCGGCTGCCCAGCGGGCTGCCGGAACGCAATAATTGTGCTGCGCGCCGGAGCTGGAACTGCACCAGTGCGCGCACCGCGGGACTGGCTCGCCGTTCGGCGATGTCGTCCTGACTCACGCCAAAACGCGCCATGTCGGCGACGGGGAGGTAGATGCGGTCATTCTCGCGGTAGTCCTGCGCGATATCCTGGAGGAAATTGATCAGCTGCAGTGCGCTGCAGACCGCGTCGGACAGCGCCACGTTGCGTGGGGATGCCGCGCCGTTGAGGTGTAACAGCAGTGTGCCCACGGGATTGGCCGAGCGCCGGCAGTAGTGCATCAGTTCGCCGAAATCGGCGTAACGCTTTTTGCGCACGTCCTGGCGAAACGCGCTGAGCAGGTCATGGAAGGGTTGCAGCGGCAGCCGGTGACGCGCCACGCTGTCTGCCAGCGCGAGGCACAGCGGTGCATCACCGGGGTGACCGGATTCAATTGCCCGTAGCGCGCCGGCCATATCGTCAAGTTGTCGCAGCCGCTGCGCGTCGCTTAAATCCCCCTCGTCGGCGATATCGTCGGCGCTGCGCGCGAAGGCATAAACCGCGGCCACCGGATCGCGCATCCGTGCCGGCAACAACGCCGAGGCAACCGGGAAATTTTCGTAGTGCGAGCGCGCCAGCGCCCGGCACCAGCGGTACCCGGCGCGCGCGTCGGCACGTTCAGTGGACATCGCCAGGGGTGTCGGCGTCGCCCTGCACGGGACGCGGCAAGCGGTCCACCGGCTCCGGTTCGGGCAGGTCTTTCTTGCGTCGGATCCCCATTTCACGGAATTTGCGCGCGCCCGGCAGCACACGTCCGTCAAACGAGCCCACGGCCTTGTTGTAGCTCTCCACGCTGCGGGTGAGGTGACTGCCGAGCTTGCCGAGGTGGTCGGCGAAGGTGCTGAGACGCTCGTAGAGTTCTTCACCCACGGTGCGGATGTGTTCGGCGTTTTCCGCGAGCGCTTCCTGGCGCCACCCATAGGCGATCGCGCGCAACAGCGCGACCAGGCTGGAGGGAGTCGCCAGCACCACCTTGTCGGCCATGGCGTCTTCCAGCAGCTTGGGATCGATTTCCAGCGCGGCGCTGAGGAACTGGTCTCCGGGAATAAACAGTACGACGAAGTCGGGCGATTGCGGGAACTGTTGCCAGTAGCCCTTGCTGGAGAGTTCGCGCACCCGGTCGCGGACGTTGCGCGCGTGACGCTGGATTTCCGCAGCCCGAACGGTGTCGTCCTGGGCCTCTACCGCGCCCAGGTAGGCGTCCATCGGCGCCTTGGCGTCGACGATGATTTCGCGGCCGCCGGGCATGCGGACCACCATGTCAGGGCGCTGTTTGCCGCTGTCGGTCGTGACGCTGCGCTGCTGGTCGAAGTCGCAGTGTTCTACCATGCCCGCGAGTTCGGCGAGCCGCTTGAGCGTCATCTCGCCCCACTGGCCGCGGACTTCGGGGCGGCGCAGGGCCTTGACCAGGTTACGCGTTTCGCCCTGCAGCTGTTCCTGTGCCTGGGCCATGAACTTCAGATGCTGGGTGAGCGAACCGAAAGCGGCTTCGCGGTCCTTTTCCATGCGGCGGATGTGCTGGTCGGTTTTGTCCAGCGCCTCACGGATGGGTTTGACCATGCCTTCAACGGCTTTTTCCCGTTGTTCCAGCTGGCCACTGGCCTGGTTGTGCAACACCTTGAAATTGGTTTCCGCGAGTTTGAGGAATTCGCTGCTGTTGGATTTCAGCACATCGCTGGCGAGCGATTTGAAGGTCGATTCGAACTGCTGGCGGGCCTGTTCAAAGGTGCGGGTTTTTTCTTCGACCACCTCGCGCTGCGCTTCGAGCTGACTGGCGAGGCGCACATTGTCTTCGCGCAGGCGGGCGATATCGCGCTGTGCGCGCTGGTGGGCGATCAGCCAGCCAACCAGTGCGGCCAGCGGTACGCTTGTCAGCAGGACGAGCCAGTGTGAGAGTTCCATGCCAGGACATCATACCGAATCCCGTGCCACTTCGCTCAGGCAAACAGCGGCAGTTGCAGGGATGCAAGCGCTACCAGGGTGCCGATCGCGGCGCCAGCGAGCACGTCACTGGGGTAGTGCAGCCCCAGCACCGGCCGCGACAGCGCGACCATGGCGGTAAACCACGCCAGCGGTGCGGCGAGTTCCGGAAGGTAAGCGCTGCAGACGAGGGTAAAGTTCACGGCGTGCAGAGTGTGACCGGACGGGAAGCTGAACCGGTCGAGGACAGCCGCTTTCTGCCGCACCCGCGGGTGCACCTTGCAGGGGCGCTGGCGCGAGGTGCTCTTTTTCAGGACTTTGTAAATCAGCAGGGCGGGTGCCGCGGAGACCAGCATGTGCGCGCTCGCCTGCCAGCCGGCTGCGCCGCTGAACAATGGCAACACCAGCATCAGGCCGTACCAGAAAGCTCCGTTACCCAGGCGGCTGACGGCGCGGAACAACAACTCCACCGGGCGATGGACGCTGATACGGTTGAACTGGATACAAAGGTCGAGGTCCCATTGATGCAGTCTGTTCATTGTCACTGGCCCCTGATCTGCTCATTGAGCAGTTGAATAAAGCGCTCCACGATCCCTGCCCAGCCGAGCGAGGTCGCATACGCAGCGGCATTGCGACCCAGGTTGGCGAGCGTATCTGTGTCGCGGGCGAGGTCCACGGCGCGGCGGACAAAACCCGCCCGCGTGGGGTCCCCGGCCAGCGCCCCGTTGCCGCCGTCGCAGATGTGTTCGCCGGCGGCCGCTTGTTTGTAGGCCACGATGGCAAGCCCCGATGCCATGGCCTCGGTGACCACGTTGCCGAAGGTTTCGCTCTGGCTGGGAAACAGAAACAGCTCGCCCGAGGCATAGTGCCGGGCAAGCTCCACACCGCGGCGCACGCCGCAAAACACAAAGTCGGGGTTGTCAGTTGCCAGCGTTGCTCTCAAGGGCCCGTCGCCCACCAGCACCAGGCGTGCGTGCGGCCGTGCCTGTTGCAGGGCGCGGAACGCGGCGACCGCGGTGTGGATGTTCTTTTCCGCCGCGATACGGCCGACGTAAAGGCAGACCAGCTGATCGGGCCGCACACCCCATTGCCGGCGGAGTTGTGCGCTGCGCCTGCCGGGATTGAACAGTTCGGTGTCCACGCCGCGCTGCAGGACCTCCACGCGGCCGAACGCCCGGTCCCGCAGCTGCGCGGCAAGTTCCGCGGTAGGCACCAGGGTGCAACCGGTGCGCCGGTGCAGTTTACGCAGGTAAGCGAAAATCAGCGGTTCCAGCAGACTGAGCCGGTAGTGACGGCTGTAGGTGTGAAAGTTGGTATGAAACCCGCTCAGGGTCGGAATGCCGAGTTTTTCCGCTGCACTGACCGCCGACCAGCCCAATGGGCCCTCGGTGGCAATGTACACGGCATCCGGCCGGCGTTTGCGCCAGCTTGCGCGCAGTTGGGCGCCCGCGGGAAACCCGAACCGCATATCGCGGTACAGCGGGATCGGCATGCCGGGCAGCAGCTGCTCGGTATAGTGACCATTGATCCTGCGCGGCTCATCGGCAGCCTGACGTGGCCGGAAGACCGTCACCGTGTACCCCCTGTCGAGCATGCCGTCGACCAGCCGCCCCAGGGTCATTGCCACACCGTTGATTTCGGGGGCAAAGGTTTCGGTCACAAAATCTATGTGTTGGGCATCAGTCAAACGTCTGCACCGGTATGTAACCGGCGCAAGTTTCGGCGTTTCCTATGAACGCTTAATGTAGTTTGGGTGAAGTATTTATGACAACCACGCAAGAATATCCTGCGGCTGGCTGATGAGCGCGGTGGCGCCCCAGGTCTCGGGGCGGTCGTTTTCCATCAGATAACCGAACAGGGCCACCAGCGTGACCATGCCGGCGTTGTGCCCGGCCTGGATATCGCGCTCGGCATCGCCGACATACAGGCACTGCTGCGGTTCGGTGCCGATCAGCCGGCAGGCGTGCAGCAGTGGCGCCGGGTGTGGTTTGCGTTCGTTCAGCGTATCACCGGAGACAATACCCGCGGCGCGCCCGCTCAGTTGCAGGGCATCCATCAGGGGTTCAGTCAGCCACCCGGGCTTGTTGGTGACCACACCCCAGTTGAGGTCGTGCGATTCGATATACGTCAGTACTTCTTCCATGCCGGGAAACAGGCGGGTGTGCTGCGCGATGTTGTTCTGATAGTAATCGAGCAGCTCCTGTCGCAATGGCTCGAAACCGGGATCGGCCGGACGCAGGCCGAAACCGAGCTCGATGAGCGCGTTGCCGCCGTGCGAAACCACGGGGCGAATGATATCGAATGGCAGAGGCTGTCGGCCGTTCGACTGCAGGGCTGCATTGAGGGCGTTTGCCAGATCCGGTGCGGTGTCGAGCAGGGTGCCGTCAAGGTCGAACAGGACAGTTTTATAGCGACGGGTCATGGCGTGCGGCTGGTGCCACTGCACAATGACACACTGTGCATACATCGCTTACACCCGGACCTGCCCTCGACCATTATCGCAAGTAACCCCATTTCGGCCGGCGACTGTCTAGTCCGGGTTTTTAAACCAGGCCAGGTAATTTACATCCACATCGCTACCGAGTCTGTATTCCCCGGTCAGCGGGTTATAGGTCATCCCGATCAGCTCCTGCAGCTGCAGCCCCGCGGCGCGCGCCCAGCGTTCCAACTCCGAGGGGCGGATGAACTTGCTGTATTCATGGGTACCCCTGGGCAGCATTCTCAACACGTATTCGGCGCCGACGATGGCGAACAGGTAAGCCTTGGGATTGCGGTTGATGGTGGAGAAGAACACGTCGCCACCCGGCCTTACCAGCGCCGCGCAAGCCCGGATGACAGAGGCCGGGTCGGGTACGTGTTCGAGCATTTCCAGGCAGGTGCAGATGTCGAAGGCCGCGGGCTTGTCGGCGGCCATCCGTTCGGCGGTCTTGCGCTGGTAGTCGACCTCAACACCCGACTCGTGCTGGTGCAGGCGCGCCACCGTCAGCGGGGCTTCGCCCATGTCGATGCCGGTGACCGCGGCACCCAGCCCGGCCATACCTTCGGCGAGCAGGCCGCCGCCGCAGCCGACATCGATGGCTGCACGTCCGGCCAGCGGCGCCTTGCGGTGAATGTAGTCGAGGCGCAGCGGGTTGATATCGTGCAGCGGTTTGAACTCGCTGTGCGGGTCCCACCAGCGCGAGGCCAGCTCCTCGAACTTGTGGATTTCGGCGCGATCGACGTTGTCAGCGGTGGGGGTCATGGGCACAAGATACCGGGCGCGGGGGCCGGCGGCAAGGTCGTAGCCGTCGGCCTGTGGTCGGGGCCTGCGCGAGGCTATTGGTGCCTGTCGGATGCGGCGATTCGCTGTTGCCAGTCGACCGTCCGTTGCGCGATTTCGGGCAGGTCCATTTGCGTCAGCTCGCGCTTTCTCAGCAGGTGTTGGCCGGCTACCCACACATCGCTGACCTGTTCCCGGCCGGCGGCGTAGACCAGCTGGGACACCGGGTCGTACAGGGGCTGGGTTTCCAGACAACCCATGTCGACGGCCGTGATGTCGGCCCATTTGCCGGGTTGCAGGGAGCCGATGGCATCGGCCAGACCGAGCGCCCGGGCACCGTTGAGGGTCGCCATTTGCAGAACATCGGCGGCGGGCAGGGCGCTGGCGTCGCCGTGCACGGCTTTGCCGAGCAGCGCCGCATTGCGCATTTCACCGAGCATGTCCAGGTCGTTGTTGCTGGCCGCGCCGTCGGTACCGAGGGCGACGTTGATACCCGCGTCCAGCAGCTTCTGTACCTCGCAGAAACCACTGGCGAGTTTCAGGTTGGACTCGGGGCAGTGCACGACACTGGCGCCGCCGTCGGCGAGTTGCCGCCTGTCCTGATCATCCGCCTGGGTCATGTGCACCGCCACCAGCGAAGGCGACACCAGCCCCAGCTGCTGCAGTCGCTGCAACGGACGTTGCCCGCAGCCGCGCAGGCTGTCGGTGATCTCGCCCGCTGTTTCATGGACGTGCATGTGAATGGGCAGGTCGAGTTCAGCGGCGAGGACCTGGATACGACTTAAGGGCTGATCCGACACGGTATAAGGTGCGTGCGGTGCGAAGCTGAAATGGACCAGCGGATGGTGCCGGTATTCGTCGTGCAGGGCCAGGCCCTTGGCGAGGTATTCGTCGGGATTGTCCGCATAGCCTGTCGGGAAGTCGATCAGGATCATCCCCGCGCAGACGCGCATGCCGGCACCGGCGGCCACCCGTGCGGTGGCTTCCGGATAGAAGTACATGTCGTTGAAACAGGTGGTGCCACTGCGCAGCATCTCCGCGATCGCCAATTGCGTGCCGTCATGCACGAACTGCTCATTCACCCACTTCTGTTCCGCCGGCCAGATGTGGTTCTGCAGCCAGTCCATCAGCGGCAGGTCATCGGCCACACCGCGCAACAGGTTCATCGCGGCATGGGTGTGTGCGTTGACTAAGCCGGGGATCAAGGCATGGTGCGCAAGTTCGACGGTGCGCTGCGCCCGGAACGTCTGGCGGGCCTCGTTGTCCGGCAGGATGGCGGTGATGCGACCCTCGTCAATGGCGAGACTGTGGTTCTCGAGCACTGTGCCGCGTGGTGCCACGGGGATGACCCAGCGGGCGTGAATCAGCGTTTCGGTGGATTTCATGGGCGGGAGTATAGCGGGCAAGCGGGAGATCAGGAACCACGGGGGCAACGCTGGTGGTTCGGGCTCCGTTGGGCTTCGTTCCTCAGCCCAACCTACGGGTCCTTGCGCTGTCAGCGGACATTCGTGACACGAGAGGTAGGTTGGGCTGAGCGTAAGCGAAGCCCAACGTTGACTGTTCGGGGTTAACGTGGCCATTCGAAAAGGTTTGGAAGGCAAAAACACAACTCCTGTACAATTGTCTCCCGCTGTAACTGGACGAGCCGTTTCAATGAGCAACAACCACGACCGCGTGCGCGCCGTACAATGGCTGCAGGACGGGCTGCAACTGCTGGATCAGCGCCGCCTGCCCGGACACGAGATTTACCTGCCGCTGGCTGATGTCGGCGCGGTTGCCGCTGCAATCCGGGATATGGTGGTGCGTGGCGCGCCGGCTATCGGTATCACCGCGGCCTACGGCGCGGTGATTGCCGCGCGTCAACGCTATCGCGGCGATCCTCAGGGCTGGCGGCAAGGTTTGCAGGCCGATCTGGCGTTGCTGCGCGCGGCGCGGCCCACCGCCGTGAATCTGGCTTGGGCGCTGGATCGCGTCAGCGAGTGTTTGCAGACGCTGCAGGGTGATCCGGAGCCGGCGCTACTGGCGCTGGCCCGGGAGATACACGAGCAGGATATCGCCGCCAACCGCCGCATGGGCGAGCTGGGCGCGGCGCTGATCGAGCCGGGTAGCGGCGTGCTGACCCACTGCAACACCGGTTCGCTGGCCACCGGCGGCTACGGTACGGCACTGGGCGTGATTCGCAGCGCCTGGACGGCGGGCAAACTCACCGCCGTGTTCGCCGACGAAACGCGCCCGTGGTTGCAGGGGGCGCGGCTGACCGCCTGGGAGCTGGTGCGGGACGCGATCCCGGTCAGTCTCCTGGTGGACGGGGCCGCGGCGCACCTGATGAAATCAGGCCAGGTGCAATGGCTGATCGTCGGTTCCGACCGTATCGCCGCCAACGGCGACGTTGCCAACAAGATCGGCACCTACGCCGCGGCGGTCGCGGCGCGCTACCACGGCGTCAAGGTGATGGTGGTGGCCCCCTGTTCGACGGTGGA
>JAJDOI010000108.1 GCA_022340245.1 Thiogranum sp. | reverse complement strand
AAGTTCGGCGAAATCATGGTGCCGACGGAAGAAGTCGTGGAGATGCGTGAAGGCCAGAAGCGCCGCAGCGAGCGTAAGTTTTTCCCCGGCTACGTGCTGGTGCAGATGGATATGGACGACGACACCTGGCACCTGGTCAAGGAAGTCCCCAAGGTGCTGGGTTTCATCGGTGGCACCTCGGACCGGCCGGCGCCGATTACCGACAAGGAAGCTGACGCCATTCTGCAGCGCGTGCAGGAAGGTGCCGAGAAGCCGCGGCCCAAGGTGCTGTTCGAGCCGGGCGAGGTGATCCGTGTGACCGACGGTCCGTTCAATGATTTTAACGGCGTCGTGGAAGAGGTTAACTACGAAAAGAGCAAGCTGCGTGTTGCCGTCATGATCTTCGGACGTTCGACACCGGTAGACCTGGAGTTCAGCCAGGTCGAAAAGGGCTAGCTTTTAACAGCGCGGACAGACTGCCGGTCTGCCGCCAGCATCGGGGAGCCGCGAGGCGTTTGCACCCACGGGAGTAAGTAAGACATGGCAAAGAAAATTGAGGCTTATATCAAGCTGCAGGTGAAGGCGCAGGAGGCCAATCCGAGCCCGCCCGTCGGCCCCGCGCTCGGTCAGCACGGTGTCAACATCATGGAATTCTGCAAGGCGTTCAACGCCCAGACGCAGAGCCTTGAGAAAGGTATGCCGGTACCGGTGGTTATCACTGTGTACAGTGACCGCAGCTTCACTTTTATCACCAAGACCCCGCCGGCGGCCGTGCTGCTGAAAAAGGTTGCGGGGATCGCTTCGGGTTCCGGCCGTCCCAATACCGAGAAGGTCGGTAAGGTGAGCCGTGCGCAGCTTGAAGAAGTTGCCAATATCAAAATGCCCGACCTGACGGCAGCGGATATGGACGCGGCCGTGCGCACCGTCGCCGGCACGGCCCGCAGCATGGGCCTGGATACGGAAGGGGTGGAGTAAGCCATGGCGAAGTTAAGCAAGCGAGCCAAAGCGATTGCCGAAAAGGTCGAGCAGGGTAAACAGTACGCAATCGACGAAGCGTTGGCACTGTTGTCCGAGTTGTCCAAGGTAAAATTCAAGGAATCCGTGGACGTCAGCGTGAACCTCGGTGTCGATCCGCGCAAGTCGGATCAGGTGGTCCGCAGTTCCACGGTGTTGCCGCATGGCACCGGCAAGACGGTGCGTGTCGCGGTCTTCACCCAGGGTGCCAATGCGGATGCCGCCAAAGAAGCCGGTGCGGACATCGTCGGAATGGATGATCTCGCCGACGAGGTGAAAAAGGGCAATATGGAGTTCGACGTGGTGATCGCCAGTCCGGACGCCATGCGGGTCGTGGGTCAGTTGGGCCAGATTCTCGGTCCCCGTGGTCTGATGCCGAATCCTAAAGTCGGCACGGTGACGCCGGACGTGGTGACCGCCGTGAAAAACGCCAAGGCCGGGCAAGTGCGTTATCGCACTGACAAGGCCGGCATTATTCACTGCACCATTGGAAAAGCCAATTTCCAGGTCGAACAGTTGCGCGAGAACCTGCAGGCGCTGCTGACCGATCTGAATAAACTGAAACCCTCCGCGGCGAAGGGTGTCTACATGAAGAAGATTACGGTCTCGACCACGATGGGTCCGGGCCTGGCAGTTGACCAGGCTACGCTGGGACTGTAATTCACAGGAAATTTTTGACGCTGCTCGGAAATCCGGGAAGCCGTCAAAGACCGCAGGTGCCGTAAGGCTTAATGATCGGGCGCAAGCCCGGTGTCCTGCGCAGATGGTGAAACCCGGACAGGAATTCTCTTGTTCGAGGTCACCGCAACCGGCGCCCCGCGCCTTTGCCGGGCGGGAAGCTGTAACAGTGGGCAGGGTTGCTGTTTGATTCTGTCCTTGGAGGTAAACAGGTGGCACTGAGTCTTGAAGAGAAAAGGGCTGTCGTTTCCGAGGTGGCTGAAATCGCCGCTGCGGCGCATTCAGCTGTTGCTGCCGAGTATCGTGGTCTGACCGTTGGAGAGATGACGGAATTGCGCGCCAGGGCGCGTGATGGCGGCGTCTACCTGCGCGTGGTCAAGAACACGCTGGCCAAACGTGCCGTAGAAGGTACCGAATTCGAGTGCATGCAGGACGGTCTGACCGGCCCGCTGTTGCTGGCTTTCTCCCAGGAGGAACCGGGTGCAGCAGCGCGACTGGTGAAAGATTTCTCCAAAGAGCATGACCGACTGGTACCCCGGCTGGTGTCGTTTGGCGGCAAGATGCTCGCTGCTGCGGATCTGGATCGTCTGGCGAAGATGCCGACCCGCGACCAGGCTATCAGCTTGCTGATGGCTGTGATGAAAGCACCGACCGAGAAGTTCGTCCGCACCCTTAACGAGGTTCCGGGCAAGCTGGTTCGTACGGTGGCTGCCATCCGCGATCAGAAACAGTCAGCCTGAACCGTTTCTTAAATTTAATAAATTTTTTGGAGTAAGCAATTATGGCAGCGTCTCAAGAAGACATTCTGGAATCAATTTCCAACATGACCGTGATGGAGGTCGTAGACCTGATTTCCGCCATGGAAGAAAAGTTCGGTGTATCCGCGGCTGCCGCCGTGGCCGCCGCCCCGGCAGCCGCCGCTGGCGAAGCCGCTGCAGCCGAGGAGCAGACCGAGTTCGACGTGGTGATGACCAGCTTTGGTGCCAACAAGGTTTCCGTCATCAAGGCCGTTCGCGGTATCACCGGCCTGGGTCTGAAGGAAGCCAAGGATCTGGTGGAAGGCGTTCCCTCCTCGATCAAGGAAGGTGCCTCCAAGGACGAAGCTGCAGACATCAAGAAACAGTTGGAAGAAGCCGGCGCCAGCGTCGAGGTTAAATAACCACCTCGATGCCCGCAGGCATTGCCCAACTGAAACACGCTGCGACAGGCGGCGGGATGTTTGGGAACGGCTGGTAGCGAGTTTTCGCTGCCGGCCTTTTCCCGTTTTTGGCTTATTTGCCCTCCTCCTGCGGGGTGAGGGATTAGGGTGAGGGGAATGGTGTGAACTCGGCACCCTCGCCCCGGCCCTCTCCCGATGGAGAGGGAATATAGAATTCTTGATTTGAGAGGAATACCGATGGCTTACAGCTTCACCGAAAAGAAACGTATTCGTAAGGATTTCGGCAAGCGGCAGAGCATTCTGGAGGTGCCCTATCTCCTGGCGACGCAACTGGATTCGTATCGGGAGTTTCTGCAAGCTGACAGCGGGCCCGACAACCGCCTCGACAAGGGTTTGCATGCGGCGTTCTCATCGGTGTTCCCCATTACCAGTTACTCGGGTACGGCTGCGCTGGATTACGTCAACTATCGCCTGGGTGAGCCCGGTTTTGACGTCAAGGAATGCCAGATGCGCGGCATGACCTACGCAGCGCCGCTGCGCGCGCTGGTGCGCCTGATCATCTATGACAAGGAAGGCGCCAACAAGTCCATCAAGGATATCAAGGAGCAGGAAGTCTACATGGGCGAACTGCCCCTGATGACCGACAACGGCACCTTCGTTATCAACGGTACCGAGCGCGTTATTGTTTCGCAGCTGCACCGCTCGCCGGGCGTGTTCTTCGATCACGACAAGGGTAAGACCCATTCGTCCGGCAAACTGCTGTTTTCGGCCCGCGTGATTCCCTACCGCGGTTCCTGGCTGGACTTCGAGTTCGATGCCAAGGATGCCCTGTTCGTGCGTATCGACCGGCGTCGCAAGCTGCCGGCCACGGTGCTGTTGCGCGCTCTCGGTTACGAAACCGAACAGATTCTGGACATCTTCTTCGATACCAACACCTTCCGCATGCGAAAAGACAGTGTCGAGCTGGACCTGGTCGCCGAGCGCCTGCGCGGTGAAACCGCCACCTTCGACATCAAGGCCAAGGGCAAGGTGATTGTCGAAGAGGGACGGCGCATTACCGCGCGTCACATCCGTGAGCTGGAAAAGGCCGGCGTCAAGACGCTGGAAGTGCCGGAAGAATACCTGGTCGGCAAGGTGCTTTCCAAAAACCTGGTGAATACCGAAACCGGTGAACTGGTGGCTGGCGCCAACGATGAACTGACGGAGGAATCGGTCGCTGCAATTCGTGCCGCGGGCATCAAGGAAATCACCACCCTGTACACCAACGACCTGGATCGCGGCCCGTATATTTCCAACACCCTGCGCATCGATCCGACTACCACGCAGCTGGAAGCACAGGTGGAAATCTACCGCATGATGCGTCCCGGCGAGCCGCCGACCAAGGATGCTGCGCAGAACCTGTTTCACAATCTGTTCTTCACGTTCGAGCGTTACGACCTGTCCGCGGTTGGACGTATGAAATTCAACCGGCGGGTCGGGCGTGACACCGATACCGGTGTCGGCATCCTCTACGACAGCGTCTATTTCAAGGAGCGTGCCGAAAAAGGCGACGCGGAAGCCAAGGGTTACGCCGAACAACTGGGTGACAGCTCGGACATACTCGATGTCATGACGACGCTGGTGGATATCCGCAACGGCAACGGTGTGGTCGATGATATCGATCACCTGGGTAACCGCCGTATCCGCTGCGTCGGCGAGATGGCGGAAAACGTCTTCCGCATCGGTCTGGTGCGCGTCGAACGTGCCGTCAAGGAACGCCTGAGCGTGGCCGAGTCCGAAAGCCTGATGCCGCAGGAGTTGATCAACGCCAAGCCCGTGGCGGCTGCCATCAAGGAGTTCTTCGGTTCCAGCCAGTTGTCGCAGTTTATGGACCAGAACAACCCGCTGTCGGAAGTCACGCACAAGCGGCGCGTTTCGGCGCTTGGCCCGGGCGGGCTGACCCGCGAGCGTGCCGGCTTCGAGGTGCGTGACGTGCACCCGACGCACTACGGACGCGTCTGTCCGATCGAGACGCCGGAGGGCCCGAACATCGGCCTGATCAACTCGCTGGCCGTGTACTCGCGGACTAACGAGTACGGTTTCCTGGAAACGCCTTACCGCAAGGTTGTCGACAGCCGCGTCACCGACCAGGTGGACTACCTCTCGGCTATCGAGGAAGGCGAGTTCGTGATCGCGCAGGCCAATGCCACCGTCGACGACAAGGGCCGACTGACCGATGACCTGGTATCCTCGCGGCACCAGAACGAGTTCACGCTCTCCTCGCCGGACCGCGTCGACTACGTCGACGTGTCGCCCAAGCAGATCGTGTCCGTTGCCGCGGCGCTGGTGCCGTTCCTCGAACACGACGATGCCAACCGCGCCCTGATGGGTTCCAACATGCAGCGTCAGGCGGTTCCGACGCTGCGTGCCGAGAAGCCGCTGGTGGGTACGGGTATCGAACGCACTGTGGCTGTCGACTCGGGTGTGACCGTGGTGGCGCGCCGCGGCGGCGAAGTCGAGTCCGTCGATGCCGGCCGTATCGTGGTGCGTGTCAACGATGACGAGACCGTCACCGGCGAACCGGGTGTGGACATCTACAACCTGACCAAGTACACCCGTTCGAACCAGAACACCTGCATCAACCAGAAACCGCTGGTATCACCGGGGAACCTGGTGGCGCGTGGCGACGTACTGGCCGACGGTCCGAGTACCGATATGGGCGAACTGGCGCTGGGCCAGAACCTGCGCGTCGCCTTCATGCCGTGGAACGGTTACAACTTCGAGGATTCCATCCTCATTTCCGAGCGCGTGGTGCAGGAAGACCGCTTCACGACCATCCATATAGAGGAGCTCACCTGTGTGGCCCGCGACACCAAGCTGGGTCCGGAGGAGATTTCCGGCGACATCCCCAATGTCGGTGAAGGCGCACTGGGTAAACTCGATGAGTCCGGTATTGTTTACATCGGTGCCGAGGTGAATCCGGGTGATATCCTGGTAGGTAAGGTTACGCCCAAGGGCGAGACCCAGCTTACCCCGGAAGAGAAGCTGCTGCGGGCAATCTTCGGTGAGAAGGCCTCCGATGTGAAGGACACCTCGCTGCGCGTTCCGTCGGGTATGGATGGAACCGTCATTGATGTGCAGGTGTTCACCCGCGACGGCGTCGAAAAGGACGCGCGCGCGCTGCAGATCGAAGACGAGCAGATCGCCGGTATCAAAAAGGACCTTAACGACCAGTTGCGCATCATGGAGGGTGATATCTTCCTGCGCGTCGAAAAGCTGCTGGTCGGCAAGACCGCCGAAGGCGGGCCCAACAAGCTCAAGGCGGGTAGCAAGATCGTCAAGAGCTATCTCGACGAGCTGGAGCCGGCCAAGTGGTTTGAGGTGCGCCTGAAGAACGAGGAAGCCAACCAGCAGCTCGAGGCGGCATCCCAGCAGCTGCAGAGCCTGCGGGAAGACTTCGATAAGCGCCTGCAGGAGAAGCGCAACAAGATTACCGCCGGTGACGATCTGGCCCCCGGCGTATTGAAAATGGTCAAGGTATATCTTGCCGTGAAGCGCCGCATTCAGCCGGGCGACAAGATGGCGGGCCGCCACGGTAACAAGGGTGTTATCTCGATGATCGTGCCCGTCGAGGATATGCCCTACGACGAGAACGGCACACCGGTCGACATTGTGCTGAACCCGCTGGGCGTCCCCTCCCGCATGAACGTGGGGCAGGTGCTGGAAACTCACCTTGGCTGGGCGGCGTCCGGTCTCGGCGTGCGCATCGGCCAGATGCTCGACACCAAGGCGAAGATCGAACAGCTGCGCAAGTTCCTCGACGAGATCTACAACGCGAGCGGCAAGCTCGAGGATCTGAATTCCCTGACCGACGAGGAGATTGTCGCGCTGGCGAACAACCTGCGACGCGGCGTGCCGATGGCCACGCCGGTGTTCGACGGTGCCGATGAAGCGGAAATCAAGCGCATGCTGCGTCTTGCCGGATTGCCGGAAAGCGGGCAGACCACGCTGTACAACGGGCGTACCGGTGACGCCTTCGAACGTCCGGTGACCGTCGGGTACATGTACATCCTCAAGCTCAACCACCTTGTGGATGACAAGATGCACGCGCGTTCCACCGGCCCA
>JAJDOI010000107.1 GCA_022340245.1 Thiogranum sp. | reverse complement strand
CACCCGGCGAACCGCGCGTGGGCGCTCCCGGGCCGGCGCTCGAATACGCAGTGCGGATGCGGCAGTTTGCCGATGACGGACTCCTCAGCCAACTGGCCGCGCGCCACTGCCTGCAAAGCTCGCACATCGATCAGCTGATAGACATCATCGGTGCTTTTCACCAGGGCGCTGAACGCGCGCCGTCGGACTCCGTCTACGGCGACCCTGGGCATGTCCACCATTGGGTGCGCGAAAACTTTGAGCATATCGGCCGCTCACTGCGCAGCCCCACGGAAATCGACCGCCTCGAGCATATCCGGCAGTGGTCGGAATCCGAGCGTACCCGTCTCACCGCCACGCTGCAGGCGCGCAAGCGGGACGGCTTCGTTCGCGAATGCCACGGAGACCTGCACCTCGGCAATATCACGCTCATCGACGACCGGGTAACACCGTTCGACTGTATCGAGTTCAACCCGGAGCTGCGCTGGATCGACGTCATCAGCGAGGTGGCGTTTCTGATGATGGATCTCGACGACCGCGGCTACAAGCCTTTCGCCTTTCGCTTTCTCAACGGCTATCTGCAGTTCGGCGGAGACTACGCGGGGCTGCAGGTGCTGCGTTACTACCTGGTCTATCGTGCCCTGGTGCGCGCCAAGGTCGCCATGCTGCGCCGCACGCAGGCGGACCGGGAGTCGGACGATTTCCGCGAGGCAGGCGATGAATACCGCCAATATGCACAACTGGCGCAACAGTACCTGGCACCTGCCGCGACGGCACTGATAATAACCCACGGCCTGTCGGGTTCGGGCAAATCGACCGTGGCCCGCGGCCTGTGCGAACAGGCGCGGATGATCCAGATACGCTCCGACGTCGAGCGCAAGCGCCTCGCCGGCATGGCGGCGACAGACCGCAGCCACTCGGCCACCGGAGAGGGGTTATACACGCAGGACCAGACAACCGGGACCTACCGCGAACTTGCCAGGCTCGCCATCCTGGTCCTGCAGGCGGGTTACCCGGTCATCGTCGACGCGACCTTTCTGCAGCGGGCGCAACGCGAGCAGTTCCGGGACCTCGCACAGACGTGCGAGGTCCCGTTTATCATTCTCGATTGTACAGCGACAGATGCGGAGCTGGAGCGGCGCATACTCGAGCGCGCCACGGCCGGTCGCGATCCGTCCGAAGCCGGTCTCGATGTGCTGCGCGCCCAGCGCGAGGCCTGTGAACCGCTGGACGCGCAGGAGCTGGCGCATACGCTGCGCGTGGACACCCAGGCTGCAGACCTGGAGAAACTGCACACCGCGATCGACCGCCTGCGTCGCTCACAGGTCAAATACGATTCGCGGCAACAGCCATGAAAAAGCCACCCAGAGTCGCCCAGCAGCTGGATCGCGCGCGCGCCCTGCTCCAGGCCGGCAAGCTGCCGGAAGCAGTTACGCTGCTGCGTGCCGTTCTGAGCAAAAAACCCGGCAATGCCGGCGCCCAGGAACTCATGGCCGATGTCGCTGTGCGGAACCGCGACCTGCCAGCCGCCGCCGCCATTCTGCAAAACCTGCTTGCCGCCAACCCGGACAACCACCTGTACCATACCCGGCTCGCGGTGGTCTATGCGCTGCAGGCGCTTTTCCCGCAGGCAGCCGCCGAGCTGCGCCGCGCCCTGGCACTGAAGCCCGACTACCTGCCTGCACAGCTCGACCTGTGCAAGGTGACCCGGGAAATGGGGCACCTCGACGAGTCCATCCGCGCCGGGCTCGCCGCGGTGCAGCTCGATCCCGACGACGCGCGCGCGCATACCGGCGTGGCGCTGTCCTTCGAGCGCTTCGGCCTGCACCGGCAAGCGCACGAGCACTACTGCCGGGCGGCCGAACTGAGCCCCGACGACCCCCGGCGCCAGTTCGCCTGCGGGTTCGGCTACCTGGGCGCGGGCGACAAGGACATGGCGAAACACTATTTTCAGCGGGTGCTGGAACTTTCGCCCGATGACGCACAGGCACACTGGATGCTCGCCCGCCTGCAGCGCTACGCTTCAACCGAACACGCGGATTTCCAGCGACTGCAGCAACTGCTGGACGACCCCTCTGCGTCCGACGATGATCGCAGTTACCTGCATTTCGCCCTGGGCAAGATGTACGAGGACTGCGAGCGCTACGACGAGGCCTTCAGCCACTACGCCGCAGGTAATAGCCTGGAGAACAGCAAGCACCACTACCGGCCGCACGCCTGGCACGAACGCGTCGACGCGCTGATCGACACCTTCTCGGCCGACTTGCTGGCCAGCCTGAGCGGCGCCGGCAACTCCAGTCGCAAGCCGCTGTTCATCGTCGGCATGCCGCGCTCGGGCACCTCGCTGGTCGAACAGATTCTCGCCAGCCACCCGCAGATCTACGGCGCCGGCGAGCTGTCATGGCTGGTCAAAACCGAGCACGACCTGCCGGCTTTTCTGCACTCCGAACGGGACTATCCGGCCTGCGTTGGGGAGATGCAAGCCGCGCAGATTGACGTGGTGGCGGGGAAATACCTGGACTATCTCGACGTGCTCGCCGAGCATCGGCCGTACACCTATGTCAGCGACAAGATGCCGGGCAACTACGAGCGCATCGGCCTGATTGCCCTGCTGTTTCCGCAGGCGCGTATCATTCACTGCCGGCGCGACCCGCTGGACAATGCCGTATCGCAGTTCAGCCTGCTGTTTCAGGGCGCACTCGACTACAGTCACGATCTGTTCCACCTCGGCGCCCACTACGCCGGGTACGAGCGGCTGATGACGCATTGGCGAAATCTCATACCGGAGCGCATCCTCGACATAAGCTATGAAGCCATGGTCGCGGACCACGAAGGCGAAACACGCCGGATGCTGGACTTCCTGGAACTGCCCTGGGATCCGGACTGCCTGAGCTTTTTCGAATCACGCCGGACGGTACGCACCTCCAGCGACCTGCAGGTGCGCACGCCGATTTACGCCAGCGCAATCGGGCGCTGGAAACACTATGAGAAATACCTGGAGCCGCTGCACCGCGGCCTGCGCTGGCCCGACGACAACGCCGAAGGAGCCGTGTCCGGCTGACACGCCGACCTACTGCATATAGGCGTGATGCTCTTCATACTGCAGACGCACGATTTCAGCATCCCCCATCGGCACCATCTCTACAAACCCGTGAATATCCTCGGGACCGAAACCCTGGCCTTCGGCCGCGAGTTTGCACATCTTGATATGAATCACGCCGCCGACGGTCAAACTCTGCGCGCGACGCTGCAACTCCTCGTAGCGGGCAAAGTTTTTGATGGCGAAGAACTTGATGGACTCACCGTGCAACACCAGTACGATGGATTGTTCGAAGGGATCGGCGCCGGTGATCTTGCTCAGATAACTGACCCGGTCGAGCACGTGTTCCAGCTCGGCCTGGTCGCCGGTGGTGACATCGTAGACAACTTTCATCGGCTTGTACTTGGTCGGCGTCACCTCTGCATGCCCCCAGGGTGCATTGTTCGCGGCCATCGCCGTGGAAACCAGCAGACCGCAACCGAGCAGCAACAGGGTGATATGACGCAACATAGGATATCCTCCAAAACAGAACATGACTAAGGGACGCATCCGGAATAAGATTATTCCTGAGGCACGGCCGACCAGAGCGGTCGACGACTATCCTTCAGCATCTGAACCAGAATGTCACGAGTGGAGAAAGTGATGAATGACACATTCATGATTTTACCGGCCACGGACCCTGTCGCAATCCGCCTGGTTCGCATACCCGAAGATTACGAAGAGCATGAAGTCTTCCGGCACGTTACCGGTCTGATCGGCAAACTGGAGGAAGAAAACCCCGACTATGACTGGGACGACATTGCCGCGGTGCTCGAAGACCATGGATTCGAGACGGTCGACTTCATCCTGGGCCCGGCACTGGACTAGCTTCTATTGCTCAGGAAAGGCCTCCGGCGTGTCGGTGTTGATGCGGTCCCACGCTGTACGGGTACTCTTGCGCGCATCCTCGATTAACAACTGTGCCTTGCGCACCCGCTCCCGTTCCCGTTCGCTCTGCTCCTTGAGCCGCTCACGCTCGGCACGCTCGGAGGCAATCTGCTTCTTCAACCGTTGGCGTTCACGCTCGAGCTTCTGCTGCTCGCGCTCCAGGGCGCGATTCTGCGCCTTGACAAGGGACGGCGCGGGCGTCGGCGGTTCGGCTGCCGGAAGCGCCGCTGTGGCAGTTGCCTGAACGGCGGGCTGCGGCTGCACCGGTGGCGTGGCCGGGGGCACCGGGTCTGGCGAGGCCACGCTCGCCGCTTGCGCGGGCGACGGGATGACCGCGGTGTTTGCCGCGACCGGCGGGCGCACCGCCGCGTAATCCGCGCCAGCCTGCACCGGCGCCAGACCGGCATCCCGGCCGCCGGTGTCCACGGGCGTGCTGGAGGCAGCCGCCGAAGGCATCAACTGGTCGTTCTGCCAGGTGATCAGGGTCCACAGGCCGCCTGCCGCAAGCAGCGCCACCCCCACCACGATACCCAGCACGAAGCGCTCCACATGCCGCTGGTGGTAGCGCAACGACAGGCGGATGAAGTCGTACATGTCGCGTTCGCTGACCGGCCGCGGCGCCGGTTCGCTGCCGGTGCCGCCCTTCTTCAGCAGTTCGACCAGTTGCCGCGCCAGCTGCGCGTTTCCCTGGGAGGTCTCGGAGAGTTGCGCGGGCTGTCGTAACGCCACAGGGCTGCTGTCTGCTGGCGCCTGGGGAAGCGACCTGGCGGAAAATTCACTGATGGACTCCCGCTTCTGGCTGCCACCCCAGCGGTCGTTCAGCACGAACTCCATGGTTCGCTCGTCGATGAGCGCGCTCTGGCGCGAAAACCCGTAGACCAACGCCAGGTCACAGACACGATTGACCAAACGCGGCAGACCCTGGCTGTAGCGGAACACCGCGGCGCTCGCCGTCGGTGTGAACAGTTCAGGCGAGCCGTCGGCCTGCACGAGGCGCTGGCGGATGTAGTCGTCGGTCTCCATGGGACTGAGCGGCAGCAGCGTGTAATGTTCGACGATACGCTGCGCCAGAGCGGCGCACGCCGGTTCTTCGGAGCCCGGCACACGGTCGGACTGTGCGGTGACCAGCAGCAGCTGCACCGACGGCTCGGCATCGCCCTCCACCAGCGCGTCCAGCATCCGGCAATCGCCCGCCGTGAGTCGGTCGGCGTTGTCGACCACCAGCAGGGCGCGTCGGCCCGCTTCGGAAAGCGTCCGCCGGTATGCCGCGAGATACTTGATAATCGCGGCCTCCGTGTCGGCGGTGCACGCCACCCCGGCATCGTTCAGCCACCGGGCCGCCAGCGGTACGCCGGCCGTAGCCTGTGCCGCGTCGACGACGGACACAGCGACGCTGTCGCCCAGCGCCTCGGTTAGCGCCTCGACCAGGGTGGATTTTCCAACCCCGGCCACTCCCTGCAACAGGCACACACAACGCCCCTGCCTGAACCGGGTTTCGAGACTGTCCAGAATCTGCCGTTGATGTTCACAGAAATCGTACCCACCGGCCGCCGGCTGATGCGCAAACGGCGCCGAGCTGAACCCATAGAATTGTTCGTACATCGCGCGTCCCCCGACAACATTACATATTTTTATTTTATATACAGTAATTTATATTGCAGCCAGCCGCGGCGCCCGGCACCTGGAAACGGCCTGGACGGACGCCTGCTCTGCTCAGCGCACGACACCGGGCCCCCGCCCGCGCGGCACGCATTTCTGGCTGCTATACAGGGTTGATGCCGCTTGGCACGAAAATATTCACCCTGGCGGCGTCCACCGGGCGGACAGCACCCGCCAACTCCCGTGGAGTCGACGCCTGCCGCGGCAGGCAGGAATTTCCGATTCCCGCCTGCGAGGCGCAGGCTCAGGTCTTCGAGCACCGGGTACAAGCTGGGCACCAGAAACACAGTTACGTAGGCTGGGCTGAGCGCTGCGAAGCCCGACACCGGGCGGTTGACCGTTGGGCTTCGCCGCGCTCAGCCCAACCTACCTCCTCACCGGTCTATCCAAACCCGCGACCGCAAGGCGCGTGCTCTGACCAGCGCGTCTCGCGCGGCACGCTTTTATCACTGTTATACACACTCGACGCGCCTTGCCGGGAAAATATCCGCCCCCGGCCCGCCGCGCCGGCGACCGGCTCGCAGCCCCCCCGCATCACTCTGATTCAACGCCCGCCGCGGCGGGCAGGATTTTCCGCTTGCCGCGCGCCACACGCAGGCTCAGGTCTTCGAGCACCAGGTACAGGCTCGGCACCAGAAACAGGGTGATCAGGGTCGCGAACAGGATACCGTAGCCGAGAGAGATCGCCATGGGAATCATGAAACGCGCCTGGCGCGAACTTTCGAAAATCATTGGCGCCAGGCCACCGAACGTCGTCAGCGTGGTCAGCAGAATCGGCCGGAAACGGCGCACCCCGGCGTTGCTGATGGCCTCGAAAGCGCTCTGCCCCTCGGCGCGCAAACGGTTGGCGTAGTCGAGCAGCACCAGCGAGTCGTTCACCACCACCCCCGCCAGCGCCACCAGGCCCATCATGCTGATGATGCTCAGGCTGTAGCCCATAATAATATGTCCCAGCACTGCGCCGACCACGCCGAACGGTATCGCGACCATGACGATAGCCGGCTGCACGTAGCTGCGAAACGGGATCGCCAACAGGACATAAATCACCAGCAGGGCGATGAGGAAACTTTCGCCCAGGCTCGCAAGTGCATCGCGCATATCGGCCTGCTGGCCCTCGAAACTGTAACTCAGACCTGGATAATCGCGCGCCAGCTGCGGCAGGGTATCGGCCTTGATGGACGCCAGTATCCCGGTCGCCGCCTTGCGTGGCACCACGTCGGCGGTGACCGACACGGCACGGCGACCGTCGCGGCGGTCGATACTGGTATAGGCGCGGCTGCGGCTCACCTGCGCCACCTGGCGCAACGGCACTTCGCCGCCGCCGGCAGTATGAATGAGCAGCTGCTCGATGTCGTATTCACTGCTGCGCTGCGCTTCGGGCAGGCGCACGTATACCTTCACTTCATTGCGCCCGCGCTGCTGACGCAAGGCCTCGGCGCCGAAGAAAGCGTTGCGCACCTGTCGCGCCACATCGCGCGCCGTCAGGCCAAGGCTGCGACCCGCAGGCAGCATTTTGAAATCCAGTTGCTGCTTGCCGGGTGAAAAGCCGTCGTCCACGTCCTTGGCATTGGGAAACTGCTCCAGCGCCTGGGCGAGCGCGGCGCTGGCCTTGTCCAGCTTACCCACATCTCGGTGGCTCAGTTCCACGGTCAGCGCCGCGCCCGATGCCGGCCCGCCCCGGTCGGACTCAAAGCGCAGCGACTCCACGCCGGGCACGGTGCCGACGCGTTCGCGCCACTGCCGGGTGACTTCGCCCGTCGTCAGCGGGCGCACCTTCGGGTCGGTAAGATACAAGGTGATGGTAACGGTGTTGTTATCGATGTCCGCCAGCACGCCGTCCGACAGGCGTTTGCCTCCGTGTTCGCCCACCACCGCGTCGGCCGCGGCCAACAGGCGGTCGCGTACCTGCTCGGCCGTCGACATCGGACTGCCGTAGGGCAGTTTCGCGGTAACCACCGCGCGATCCGATTCGGTCACCGGCATCAGCACGAAACCCATGCGTCCGCTGGCCACGTAGCCGATGGCGGTTATGAAAATCGCCACGCCCACGGCCAGGGTGAGATAGCGGTTGCGCAGCGCAAACACCAGCGCAGGACCATAGCGGTCGCGGATGAAATGCCGCACCCAGTGACTGAACACCTGCTGGCGCACGTGCAACCAGTGCCCGGGTCCGGTCACGCCGCCTTCGCGGGTATGCGCCACGTGGGACGGCAATACAAACAGTGCCTCGACCCACGACAGCATGAAGACACTGCCCACCACGATGGGAAAGATCGCGAACAGCTTGCCCACCATACCGGGCACGAAATACAGCGGCATGAAGGCCACGATGTTGGTGAGAATACTGAAACTGACGGGCAGCGCGACGTCACGGGCGCCCTGTATGGCAGCGTCGATAAAATTCATGCCGCGCTGGCGGTATTCGTAGATGTTCTCGCCGGCAATGATGGCGTCGTCGACGACAATGCCGAGCGCAATAATGAACGCGAACATGGAGACCATGTTGATGGACACGCCCAGTCCGGGCAGAAACAGAAAGGCGCCAAGAAACGCCGTCGGAATGCCCATGGTGACCCAGAACGCCAGTTTGAATTCCAGGAACAGCCCCAGCAGCAACAGGACCAGAAACAGTCCCATGAACCCGTTGGTCAGCAACAGTTCGAGGCGCTGCTGATAGATTTTCGACTGGTCGATGTTGATCGCAGTGTGGATGCCCTGCGGCAGCTCCGGCTGCAGCTCGGCCAGCGTCTCGCGTACCGCGCGGGCGACCCCGACGGGCGTCTGCTCGCCGACCCGGTAGACCTCCAGACTCGCCGCCGGCTCGCCGTTGAAGCTGCGCTCGCGGTCGCTGTCGTCGAAGCCTTCCCTGACACTGGCGATATCACCCAGCCGCAGCACCGCGCCGGCGCGCGTGGTGATGACCGGAATCCGCGCGAACTGACGGGCCCAGTCGCTGCGCTGCTTGACCCGCAACAGGATTTCGCCGGCACTGGTCTTGACGCTGCCGCCGGGGATCTCCACGGTGGCGTTATCGATGGTGTCGGCGATTTGCGTGAGCGTGAGCCCATAGCGGCGCAGGGTTTCGCGGCTGACCTCCACGTGGATTTCATAGTTGCGCACCCCCACGAGTTCAACCTGGGTGATGCCCGGGTTCTGCAGCAGCCGGTCACGCAGCTGCTCGGCCAGCTCGCGCAGCACGCGCTCTTCGACCTTGCCGTAAATGACGACCGCCTGCACCAGGCGGCGATGGGTGGCCAGGTTTACCTGCGGCCGTTCGGCGTCCTCGGGAAAGGTGGTGATGCGGTCGATTTCCTGCTGGATTTCCTGGTAGGTCTTTTGCGCGTCCGCGTTGTCGAGCAGGTCGGCGGTGATGCGCGCGCTGCCTTCGTTGGCGGTGGAGCGGACTTCGTCGATACCCTCGATACCGCTGATGGCATCTTCCACAGCCAGTACGATGCCCTGCTCCACTTCTTCCGGACTCGCGCCCGGGTAAGCCACGGTGACATTGACGGCATCGAGGTCGAAATCGGGAAACACTTCCTTCTTGATGTTGTTGGCCATAAACAGGCCGCCCAGCAGCAGCACCAGCATCAGCAGGTTGGGCGCGACCCGGTTGTGCACCATCCAGGCGATGGCGCCCCGCTCATGCCTGGCGGGCAACAACGGCGCTGTCATGACCCGGGCACCGGTTGCCCCGCCGGCGGTTCGCGTGGCAGCGCGGGCGTCTCACTGTCGCCGGTGCGCAGCGCCATGCCCTCCACCGGCGCCGACAGATCCGTCACCACCAGCCGCTCGCCGGCAGCCAGTCCCTCGCTGACCAGCACGCTGTGAGGACCGCGGAACGGGATGGTCACAGTGCGGATCTGCAAGCGGCCGTCGCTGCCCATCAGCCACACCTGGTCCTCGCCACGCAGCAGCGCCCGGTCCACACGGGCGACATTGCTCAGCGTCCTGCCCTCTATCACGGCGCGTACATAGCTGTTCAACAGCAACACCGGCGCACCGGCGTGTTCGGGCTGCAGGGCCAGCGGGTCATCCACCGCCACCAGCACCCGCGCCATGCGGCCTTCGTTCTCCAGGTCACCGGCCAGGCGGATGACGCGGCCGCGGCGGAACTTGTCCGGACCCCAGGCTGCTTCGTCGTAAACACGCACCGCCGAACCCTGCCCGGCGTTGATAGCCGGAATCTCCAGCCATTGCAGCTGGTCCACCGGCACGGACAATTCCAGCCAGTAGCGGTCGGTGCCGATCAGCGTTGCCAGTTTACTGACCGGCGTGACGCGCGTGCCGGTATTCACTTCGCGACTTTGCACAATGGCATTAAACGGTGCGCGAATGCGCGTGCGCGCCAGGTCGAGCCTTGCCCGCTCCAGCGTGGCTTGCGCGGTGGCCACGCTGGCGCGTACTGACTCCAGCTGGGGCTTACGCAACATGAGGGCGTTGTCTTCTCCGGCGGTCGATTCGCCCAGCAGCTCGAACTCGTTCCTGGCGATTGCCTGCTGGCCCTGCTCGATCTTGAGATTGCTCTGTGCCTGCGACAGCTCGCTTTCCCGCTGGCGCACAGCCAGTTCGTAGTCGGCGGGATCGATGCGCAGCAGCTGCTCACCCTTGCGGAAACGCCCGCCGGGTACCAGCTCGTCACTGATTGTCAGCACCTCGCCGCTGACCTGCGGCTGCAGTACCACTTCACGCGCGGGCACTACCGTACCCATGGCTTCGATGTCGGCCACGCTGTCGCCCAGGGTCACCGGTTGCACTTCCACCAGCCGCGCCTGGCTGGGCGCCGGTTCGCGTTTGGCCCTGGGCGCGGTCTCCACCAGCATCATGGCGATAACAATACCGCCCAGCACCACCAGGGCCGGCAGCAACACCACCAGCCAGCGCCGCGAGCCTGTAGCCGGGGCATCTGTCGCATTCAGATTCGGCATGCTGTTGTTATCCTCTTTCATGGCGCGTCGCGCAGCGCGAGCGGCGGGCGCGGCGGCTGCCAGCCGCCGGCGAGCGCCCGGTACAGGTTGATGCGAAACTCGATCAACTGGCGGCGCGCCTGAATTTGAGTGCGCTCCAGTGACTGCTGGCTCACCAACGCGGTCAGCACGCGCAGGTAGTCGACCGCGCCGTTGCGGTAACTGTCGCGCAGCCGCTGTATAGCCAGTGTCGACAAGCGCAGCTGCTTGTCGACACTGGCCAGAAATGCCTGCTGCTGGCGCTCCTGCACCAGCGCATCTTCCACCTCGGCAAAAGCCTGCACCAGGGTCTGGCGGTAGTTGTCGAGCGCCTCCGCGGCCACTGCCCTGCGGCTGTCCACCTCGGCGCGGCGGCGGCCGCCGTCGATAACCGGCAGCAACAGGTTGGCGGACAGGTTGCCCAGCCAGTCGTTGAACAGGTCGCGGGCTTTGTCACTGCTGCTGGTGGCGCTGGCCGACAGGCTGAGCCGCGGAAAGCGATCGGCAATCGCCACCGCCACGCGCTGATCGGCGGCGAGCAGGCTCAACCAGCCCTGGCGCACATCGGGGCGCTGCTGCAACTGCTGCGCGGGCACGCCCGTAACAGGCAGTGCCGGCACGTCGACCAGACTGGCCCGCGCCGTTTCGGACAGTCCGTCGGCACCGGCGGGCTCACCCAGGAGGACTGCCAGTTGATGGCGCAACACCGCGACCCGCCCCTGCGTGTCAGCCAGATCGCCGCGGTTGGATTCCACCAGCTGGCGTTGCTGCAGGACGTCGACGGCACCGGCACTGCCGTGGCGAAAGCGCACCTCGATCAGCTCCAGCACCTTCTGGTTGGTGTCCAGCTGCTGTTGCAGCTGCTCCACCAGCGCAAGCTGCTCGGCAAGCTGATACCAGGTGGTCGCCACCTGTGCCGTCAGGGTCAGGGCCGCGGTCTGCAGTTGCGCGTCCGTGGCCTGCCGGTCCAGCTCGGCGGCCTGGGCGCTGGAGCGCACCTTGCCCCAGAGATCCACTTCGTAGGCCGCAACGAGGCCTGCAGTGAACTGGCTGGTCCGGACGGTAGCCGCGCTGTGGGCGACATTACGCGTAGCCGAAGCACTCGCATCGAGACTCGGATAGAAGTCGGCGCCGGCTTTACGCGCGAGCGCGGCGGCTTGATCGAGCCGGTCCCATGCGGCGCGCAAACTGAAGTTGCGTTGCAGCATGCCATCGATGAGCGTGTCCAGTTGCGGGTCGGCAAAGCTCTGCCACCAGTGCGCCGACAGCGTGGAATCGCCGGTTTGCGAGAAGGCAGCGGGCAGCGGCACCGCCGGCGTCGCGGCGTCGCGCGTGACGGCCAGGCTGCAGGCCGAAAGCACGACCACCAGCGCGGCGGCCGCTGTCAGGCGTGCGACGGCAACCGGATACCTGCGTGAGCACCTCACCCCTGACATGGCCGTCAACTCCCGCACTGCCCGCTCTCTGCCAGCGCGCGAATCGCCGCGATACCGCCCAGAGAAAAATCCGTAATATGCCGCGCCAGGCCTTCGAGCTGCGCGCGGGAAAAGCGCTCGCGGCCAAACAGCAGCTTGCGCCGGCCGCGGGAGAAATTCGCCGACAGGCATTGATTGATGAGGCTGATTTCGCAGTACAGCACCTGTTGGCCGGTTGCCGCGGGCCCCAGCAGTTCGCGAATCAGCGCATGCGTGCGGGTACGCACCGGTGTTACCAGCTCACGGTAGGTGCCGGCGAACACATCGGTGGGGCTGACCATCTCGCGCACCGCGAGTTGGAAGCCCTCACCGAGGCGCCCGTCATCGAATGGCCGGTGCAACAGCGCCAGCACCAGCGCATACAGACGGTTTTCCGCGGGGCTGTCAGCCGGCAGGCCGCCGTCGACAGGATACGCCTGCATAAAGGTGTCGAAGATATGCCGCCAGACCTCGCCGTAAAGCGCGTCCTTGCCGCCGAAGTGATAGTTCACCGCCGCGACATTGGCGCCCGCGCGCCGGCAGATGTCGGCCACGTTGGCATCCTGGTAGCCCTTTTCGGCAAACACCCGGCAGCCCGCCTCCAGCAGGCGCTGCCTGGTTTCCATGCCGTCTCTGCGGCTGGTACGCATATCGGACTCCCCGGAGATCAATGCAGCTAGTTTAAATAGCTATTTGAATTATTCAATAGCCACGGTGCCCGAGAAACCCCCAGAATGCTGGTTCAATTCGGCTGCGCCCTCTGAACGCCCGGCCCCGCTGCCGGCAATCGGCTGCCGGCGCCACACAGAGACCGCTGCGTTAAGGTTTAATTCATCTGTGCCCTGCAGACTGCGCGCTCGACCCGTTTCACACCGGCCCGATTGCCGGCCACGATTAGGAAGAGCCAGACCACCATGCCCGCTACAAGACCGACAATGATGTCCCTGGTGTTGAGCTGTGCGGCTTTTTTCGCCCCCGCGGCGAACGCCGCAACACCGTCTCTTTCCGCTGTCATCCAGGCAGGGTACGAACGTTATCCCCAGCGCCCGCTGAGCGAGGCCGTCCGCTCCGAAGGCACGGCCGTGCGCCGGCAGGCGTCCAGCCTGCTGGCTGGCGACCCGGCTGTCATGCTGCGGCACGAAAACGACAGCTATATCGATGACAACGGCTTCCGCCAGTGGGAAGGCGGTCTCGAGCTGCCCCTGTGGTTGCCGGGCCAGCGCGAGCAGCGCCGGCAGGTGGCCACCGCCACGGACAATGAAGCCGAGGGGATCCAGCGCCTGCAGCACTGGCGGGTGGCTGGCGAAGTCCGTGAACTAGTGTGGTCGCTGCGCATTGCTGCGGCCAGCCTGGCGCTCAGCGACCAGGGGCTCAGCAGCGCCGAGGTGCTGGAGAACGATGTCGCGAAGCGCTATCGCGCCGGCGAGCTGGCACGCACCGATCTTATTCTTGCACAAAAGGAAGTGCTGACGCGAAAGACCGAGCGTGTTTCTGCGGCGTCACACTACGACAGCCTGTTGCAGCAATACCAGGCATGGACCGGCTTGTCCGAATTGCCCGCCGATATCCGGGAACGCGCCGCAGAAGCCTCAATCATCGCCGACAATCACCCGGCGCTCGAGGCAGCGCGCCGCAGTGCCTCGCGGGCCCGCGCCCAACGCGACCAGGTACGCACGGAAAAACGCGCCAACCCGCTGCTGACCCTGGGCGGCAAAAGCGAACGCGCCGAATCCGGCCTGTCGTACGACACCGCCATGATAGTCGCGATCAACCTGCCGCTGGGAACCCGGGCCCAGTCGGCGGTCAGGACCGCGCAGGCCGAACGCAACCTCACCGAGGCGGCCATCGAACTCGCCCAGGTTCGCCGCGATCTCGAAAACGACCTGATTCGCGCCGCCGCCGATCAGCGCAAGACCAGCCAGGAACTGGCGCTGGCCCAACAGCAGTCTGCGCTCGCCGGCGAAGGGCTGCGCCTGACGCGGCGCGGGTTTGAACTGGGCGAAAGCGATCTGTTCACTCTGCTGCAGGCACGCGCTCAGGCGCTCGCCGCCGAGCGCGACCTGCGCCTGCGGCGCCTCGAACTCGGCCGCGCGACCGCGCGCTTCAACCAGGCACTGGGAGTAATACCGGAATGAAAATGATCCTGCCCGCCACGCTGCTGTTGCTCGCCCTGAGGGCGACCGCCGCCGACGTCATCCCTGTTTCCATGACACAGCGCGGCGCGCTGGGTATCGAGGTGGCGCCGCTGGAATCTGTCGCGGTCACGCACAGCACACTGCTCCCGGCCCGCGTCGCGGTGCCGAATGCACAGTTGCAGGTGGTCACCGCGCCCCAGGAGGGACTGGTGGAGGTTCTGCTGGTCGCCGAGGGCGAACGGGTGAGCAAAGGCCAGCCACTGGTGCGCATTCAAAGTCCCAGGCTGCTGGAGTTGCAGAGCCAGTACCTGGAAACGCTGTCGCGCTACAGCCTGGCAAACAGCAATTACCGGCGCGACCGGCAACTGAACAAGGAAGGCATTATCGCCGAACGCCGGTTGCTGGAATCGCAAGCCGCCTTCACGCAGGTATCCACTTCGCTGGCGCGCCTGCGCCGGCTGCTGGAAATCGCCGGGATGGACGAGGCGGCACTGAACGATCTGCAAAAGCGGCGCGAAATGAGCAGCACGCTGATTGTGCGCGCACCGCTCGACGGTGTGGTGCTCGAACAGCTGGTAACCGCCGGCAACCGCGTCGCCGCCGCCGACCCTCTCTACCGGATCGCCGACCTCGACCCCTTGTGGCTGGAAATCCACGTACCCCTCGAACAACTGGGAGACACGGCACCGGGCCAGACGGTGCTGATCCCGGCACTGAACCTGTCCGGTCCTGTCATCACCGTCGGCCGCATGGTGCACAGTGCCGACCAGGGGGTTCTGGTACGCGCCGAGATCCGCGACGGCGCACAACAGCTGCACCCCGGTCAGTTCCTGCAAGCGCAGCTGGCCAGTCTGTCTGACCCGCACAGTTACCGCGTGCCGAGAGGCGCCCTGGCGCGCATCCAGGGCAGGCATTACATCTTTGCCGCCGGACCCGACGGGTTCACCCCGGTCGAAGTCACGGTGACAGCCGAACAAAGCGCCGACCTGGTGGTGCGGGCGCAGTTGCCGGCCGACACCGCGATCGCGATCAACGGCGCCGCGGCCATCAAGGCCATCTGGCAGGGAGAGCAGCCATAATGCTGGAGCGTCTCATTCAGTTCGCGCTCACCCAGCGCATGCTCATGCTGCTGGCGATCGCCCTGGTCGCCGGCAGCGGCTGGTACGCGCTGCGGGCCACGCCCATTGACGCCTTTCCCGATGTCTCGACCACGCAGGTGAAAATCATTGTCAAAGCGCCGGGCATGACACCCGGGGAAGTCGAAACCCGTATCACCGCACCGATCGAAGTCGAAATGCTCGGCCTGCCGCGCCAGTCCATGCTGCGCTCGGTGGCCAAGTACGCACTGACCGACATCACGGTCGATTTCGCCGAAGGCACCGATATTTACTGGGCTCGCCAGCAGGTGGCCGAACGCCTGAATGCCATCTGGGGCGACCTGCCGGCCGACGTCAGCGGCGGTATCGCCCCCATGACGACGCCCCTGGGTGAGATGTTCATGTTCACCATTGAGGGCGGCGAGCTTGACAACATGGAGCGCCGCGATCTGCTCGACTGGGTCATCCGCCCGGCGCTGCGCTCGGTCGCCGGGGTTGCCGACGTCAACGCCCTGGGCGGCCTGGTGCGCAGTTTCGAGGTGGTGCCGGACAACGCCAGAATGCACGCCTTCGGCGTTCCCCTCGAGGTGCTGGTCGAAGCGCTGCAAAGCAACAACCGCAACGACGGCGCGGGACGCCTGAACGACGGCGAAGAGGCGCTGCTGGTGCGCACCGAAGGCAGCATCAAGACGCTGGAGGATGTCCGCGCCATCGTGGTCCACCCCGACCCTACTGAACCGGTGCGCGTGAGCGATATTGCCGAGGTGCGCACCGGCGCTATAACCCGCTATGGCGCCGTGACCCGCAACGGCAATGGCGAAGCGGTCGAGGGCCTGGTGCTGGGCCTGCGCGGCGCCAACGCCCGGCAAGTTGTCGAGGGTGTACGCGCCAAGCTCGAGGAGCTCAAACCCGGGCTGCCCGCGGGCGTCACGATCAACGTCTTCTACGACCGCGGCCAGCTGGTCGACAAAGCGGTCGGCACCGTCACCAGGGCGCTGATGGAAGCGACCGTCCTGGTGCTGGTGTTGCTGGTGCTGTTTCTCGGCGATCTGCGCGCGGCCCTGACCGTCGCCCTGATTCTGCCGCTGGCGACGCTGGCCACCTTCATACTCATGCACTATTTCGGCATGTCGGCGAACCTGATGTCCCTCGGCGGCCTGTCCATCGCCATCGGCATGCTGGTCGATGGCGCCGTCGTAGTGGTGGAAAATGTCGTCACTCACCTGGCGCGCACCGACGGCGCCGCGCGCTTGCCACGGCTGCACCTGATCTATCGCGCGGCGCGTGAAGTGGCGGTACCCGTGACCTCGGGTATTCTGATTATCGTCACCGTATTCCTGCCCCTGCTCACCCTGCAGGGACTCGAAGGCAAGCTGTTCATCCCGGTAGCACTCACCATCGTGTTTGCCCTGAGCTCCTCGCTGCTGCTGTCGCTCACCGCCATCCCGGTGCTGGCGTCCTACCTGATCGGCAGTGTTTCGCACCGGGAACCCTGGCTGGTGCGCCAGGTGCAGCGCGTTTACCGTCCCGGCCTGGACTGGGCGTTGCGCAACACGCGCACGGTCCTGTCGGTGGCACTTGGCCTGCTGGCACTGGCCGGCGTCCTCTACACGCAGGTGGGCAAGTCGTTCATGCCCACCATGGACGAGGGGGACCTGATCGTGCAGCTGGAAAAACTGCCGTCGATCAACCTCGAACAGTCTCTGGACATCGACCTGCGGGTGCAGAAAGCCCTGCTGGCGCGGGTGCCCGAAGTCATCGGCGTGGTGGCCCGCTCGGGTTCCGATGAACTCGGACTGGACCCGATGGGGCTGAACGAAACCGACAGCTTCCTGGTGCTGGCGCCGCGCGAGCAGTGGCGCATGGATAACAAGGAAGCGTTGATTGCCGAGATCCGCGCCGTGCTGGATGATTTTCCCGGCGTGGGCTACGCCTTCACCCAGCCGATCGAAATGCGCGTTGCGGAAATGCTGACCGGGGTGCGCGGTGATCTGGCCATCAAGATTTTCGGCAGCGACCAGGCTCAGCTCAACGCCACGGCCGATGCCATTGTAAAGTCGCTGCATGACGTGCGCGGTGCGCAAGACGTGTTCACGCCGCGCAACGAAGGCGCCCAGTACTACCGGCTGACAGCCGACCGCATGGCGGCCGGCCGGCTGGGCGTTTCCATAGACAGCCTGGAGCAGGCGCTACGCGCCCAGGTCGAGGGCCTGCGCCTGGGCACCGTCTACCAGGATGCGCGGCGCATTCCGCTGCTGCTGCGCGGGCCCGAGGAACTGCGCAATTCCCCGGCGGTGTTTGCCAACCTGCGGATCACGCTGCCCGACGGCGGCACGACCGGCCTTGGCGATCTGGTTCGACTGGAACGCACCGAAGGACCGGTTGCCATCAAGCGCGAACGCGGCAACCGCATGGCCGTGGTTATCGCCAACGTCGGCGGCCGCGACCTGGTGAGCTTCGTCGAGGAGGCCAGGCGGCACGTGGCCGACAGCGTCACACTGCCCGCCGGCTATTACCTGGAATGGGGTGGCCAGTTCGAAAACCAGCAGCGCGCGGCGAAGCGCCTGTCCATCGTGGTGCCGGTCGCACTGGGGCTGATTTTCCTGACGCTTTTCTCGACGTTCCGTTCCGTGCGCCAGGCCTTACTGGTACTCACCAATATACCCTTCGCCCTCATCGGCGGCGTGGTGGGCCTGTGGGTCACGGGCGAATACCTGTCGGTGCCCGCGTCGGTGGGTTTCATCGCCCTGCTGGGTATTGCGGTGCTCAACGGGGTGGTCATGGTCAGCTTCTTCAACCAGTTGCTGGCACTCGGCCGGCCGCTCGCCGAAGTCGTTACCGACGGCGCACAGCGGCGTCTTCGCCCGGTGCTGATGACCGCCTCGATCGCCGCCTTCGGCCTGGTGCCACTGCTGTTTGCCCAGGGTCCCGGGTCCGAACTGCAGCGCCCGCTCGCCATCGTGGTGATCGGCGGCCTGGTGTCATCCACCCTGCTGACGCTGTTCCTCCTGCCACTGCTGTACCGCCGTTTCGGCGTTCGCCAACCCGGAGCCTGATATGGATCAATGCCTGCTCGTTCTGATCGTCACACCGACCATCGAAAATGCCGTGGTCGACTGGTTGCTGGAGCGCGATGACGTGCCCGGATTCTCCAGCGCGCCCATCAACGGCCACGGGACCTCGGCCCATTCGCTGACACCTGCCGAGCAGGTCGCGGGCCGTCAGCGGCAGATCATGTTTCAACTGCACCTGCCCACGACGACCGCCGAAGCCCTCGTCGAGGCGCTGCGCGAGTCGTTCAGCGGCAGCGCCATGCACTACTGGCTGACGCCGGTGCTGGCCTCGGGTCACTTGAAATAGGCGACCACCTGCAAACCACCGAGCGCCGCCGAGCGGCCGAACTCGATCGATCCACCCAGGGCCTCGACCAGGCTCTTGACGATCGACAGTCCGATACCGTGCCCCTGGGTGCTTTCATCGTGGCGTACACCGCGTTGCATCAACCGGCGCACCTGTTCGTCCTCGACACCGGGCCCGTCGTCTTCAATCGTAATCACGCAGGACGCGCCGCTGCCGTCAATGGCCAGGTGCACCCTGTGGTTTGCCCATTTCCAGGCGTTGTCCAGCAGGTTACCCAGCAACTCCATGCCGTCCTGCTGTTCCAGCGGCAGCGTATCGACCTCGTTCAACCGCTGCTGGAAGTCGATTGCCTTGTCACGGTGCAGGCGCACGACGGTGTCCACCAGCACCGGCAAGTCCTGCCGGACATCGAATCGCGTGGTGCCGAGACTGTCGCCGGCGATGCGCGCCCGGCGCAGCGAGGTATCCACCAGCTCGTTGATACGCTGTATATAGTGTTCCAGCTGGCGCCGCGTGTCCTGGTCAGAATCCCGGGTTGTTTCGGCCGCGAGCTGCTGCAACAGTGTCAGTGGTGTCTTGATGGCATGCGCCATGTTGCCCACGGCTTCACGCGAGCGCAGCAGACGCTGCTGCTGGCGCTGCAACAGCCTGTTGATCTCCTGTACCAGCGGCAGCACCTCCTGCGGCACCTGTTCGCGCAGGGCGCTGACCTCGCCGCGCTCCAGACGGACCACGTCCTCGACCACGTCGGCGACCGGTCGCAGCGAACGCGCAATAATGGCCCGCTGGATCAGCACCACAAATACAACCAGGGCCGCGGACCAGCCCAGCAGCTGCCACCACACACGGCGCGCACCGGACTGCAGGGCGTACAGATCTTCGGCAACCGCGAGTCGCACCAGGCGACCCTGCTTGCGGAAACTCCCCGACCATAGCAGCAGCGGTTGCTGCTCCGGGCCGCTGATGTGACGCAGAATCACCTCACCCGCTTTGCCCTGGGGCACCGGCAGCGTTTCATCCCAGAGGGACCGCGAACGGATCGTCTGCCCGTCGACCTCGATGAGAAAATAGTGCCCGGAAAACGGCTGGTGATAGATGGCCTGAATCCGCTTGGCGTCCAGGCCGACCGTACCATCCGGCCTGACTGTCAGGTCGGCCAGCAGCGTGTCACCGTCATGGGCGAGCCGCGACGCCACCTGGTGCTCCATCAGCTTGTGCATGGAAAACCCGGCAATTGCAAGCAACAGCCCGATAGTCATCACCAGGCCGACGACCAGGCCCAGCCCGAGCCGGGCACGCAGTGAGTTCAAGAAAACTCCCCGAAAATGTAGCCCTGCCCGCGCCGGGTGGTGATGATGTCATTGCCCAGTTTCTGCCGCAGGCGATTCACATAGACTTCGATAACGTTACTGTCCTTGTCGGCGTCCTGCTCGTAAACGTGTTCGGTGAGGCGGGATTTGGACAGAATATGTCCCGGATGCAGCATGAAATAGCGCAGCAGGCGGAATTCGATACCGGTCAGCTGCCAGCACTGGTCGTCCCTGCTGACTGACTGGGTTTCTTCATCCAGAACCCAGCCGTTCACCGCCAGCGACTCGCCCACCAGGCCGGCATTGCGCCGTATCAGGGCTTGCAGCCGTGCCAGCAGCTCTTCTTCGTGAAAGGGTTTGGTCAGGTAGTCGTCGGCGCCCTTCTGCAGACCCTGGACCTTTTCCTGCCAGGTGTCCCGCGCGGTGAGGACAAGCACCGGGGTCTTGATGCCGCCGCGGCGCCAGTCTTCGAGAACGCTCAGGCCGGAACGGCCGGGGAGTCCGAGGTCCAGCACAATCACGTCATACGCGGTTTCGCTGCCGTAAAAACCCGCATCGACGCCGTTGTCGAAAAGATCGACGGCAAAGCCCTGGCGATCGAGATAGCGTTTCAGGCGGGGCCCCAGATCCTGGTCGTCTTCGGCGAGCAGCAGTCGCACTTCAGTCCTCCTGGTGATCCTCCAGCAACTCGGCGGTGCTTGCGTCGAGTTTCAGCTCCCACACCTGTCCGCCGTCGTCCACCAACTCAATGGCATAAACGTAACGATCGCGCTCCCTCTCCAGGCGGGTATCCAGTACGCGGCCGGGGCGATTCTCTCTCGCGCGCGCGAGAATCGCACGCAGCGGCAGGATATCGCCCTGCTCCTGCAACTGGCGAACGCTATCGAACTCGCGGGTCGCATAATACGGCCGCAGCGGCGAGGTACGGCTCTCGCTCCCACAGCCGCCGTGCCCGGCAGCGCCGCCCGACACCGGCGCCCACAGGGTGCCCCAAGCCAGCAGCGCTATCAAGCTGAAGATTGTTGGGCTTCGCACGCTCAGCCCAACCTACGGTGTTCGCCAGTGTTCATCGTCACCTCTGGGTTCATTTCGCCCATGGCCGGTAAAACCCCGCGCTCTGAGCGGATTCGTCACCGGTAACCTGTTGTCACGGGAAAAGCATGCGCGCCGAACATGAACCCAGACTTAAATTTCCGGGTGCCTGACAATACCTGCGGAACGCACGTCCTGTGCAAACCGCAGATTGGGCTCAGCCCAACCTACGGTTCGGGATTTTTCCGGCAACCGATAGCAGCACAAAAAAATGGATTGACTTCGGGCCGGCGGGCGTCTCCTATAGCAACGACCCCGCAGCGTCCCGGCTGCCGGGCGGGGAGTACATCGATGTCAATTTTTTCAGCCCAACCGGGGTCGCCGCCTAACCGGAGCGCTATGAGGCTTTCCGCATTCATCGCAGCGGTTGCCGCGCTGTTGCTCGGCGGCGTGAGCACGCCGCTGCAGGCCGCCGACGCTGAACAACAACCCGCCACCCGTGTCATCGTGTCGCCGGCGCGCCTGGATCAGTTCACCGACCGCATCGAAGCAATCGGCACGCTGACCGCCAATGAATCGGTGGAACTCACAGCGGCAGTCACCGAAACGGTCAGCGCCATCCATTTCGACGACGGCGACCGCGTCGACAAAGGCCAGGTGCTGGTGGAGATGACCAGCGGCGAGGAGCACGCCCAGCTGGAAGAGGCGCGCGCCACGCTGAACGAAGCCTACCGGCAGTACCAGCGTGTGCTGTCGCTGGAGACCCAGGGCACCGCCGCCAAGTCACTGCTGGACGAACGCAAGCGCGAGTGGGAAACCGCCAGGGCCCGCCTGGCCGCCATCGAGTCGCGGCTCGCCGACCGGCTCATCAAGGCACCGTTTGCCGGCGTGCTGGGACTGCGCGACCTCAGTGTCGGCGCGCTTGTCGAACCCGGCGACCTGATCACCACGCTGGACGACGACTCGGTGATGAAACTGGAGTTCGGGGTGCCGGCGACCTACCTGGATGTCCTCCGGCCCGGGCTCGATGTGCTGGCCACCGCCCGGGCCTACCCGGGGCGTCGCTTCGAGGGTAGCGTCAAGGCCGTCGACAGCCGCGTCGATACCGCAACCCGGGCGATCCGTGTGCGCGCCGTGCTGCCCAACACTGAGCGGATACTCAAGCCCGGCATGCTGATGCAGGTACAGCTGCTGAAAACACCACGCCAGGCGATTGTGATTCCGGAAGAAGCGCTAATGCCGTTGGGGGACCAGCAGTTTGTACTGCTGGTGGATCCGGCCGACGGCAACAAGGTGGTACGCCGCGAAATACGCATCGGCGGGCGGCGCCCGGGTGAGGTCGAGGTGGTCAGCGGGCTGACACCGGGAGAACAGGTGATTACCCACGGCACGCTCAAGGTGCGCCCGGGTCAGCAGGTGGTCATCGGCGCAGTCGACGACGGCAGCCGGCCGCTGCACGAGCTGCTGGAATCGACCACCGGCGGCGGTAGCGCAAAATGATCCTGTCCGACATTTCCATTACCCGGCCGGTGTTCGCCTCGGTCCTGTCGCTGCTGCTCATCGCCTTCGGTCTGGTGGCCTATGACCGCCTGCCGCTGCGCGAATACCCGGACATCGACCCGCCGGTGGTGTCGGTGGAAACCACCTATTCTGGGGCTGCCGCCAACGTAGTGGAAAACCGTGTCACCGAACTCATCGAGGACCGCATCTCCGGCGTCGAAGGCATCCGCTTCATCGAATCCTCGAGTGAAGACGGCCGCTCGGTGATCAACGTCGAGTTCGAGATCGGCCGCGATATCGATGCCGCCGCCAATGACATCCGCGACCGCGTATCCACCATCCTCGACGACCTGCCCGACGAGGCCGATCCGCCGGAGATCCAGAAGGTGGACAGCAACGAAGACGTCATTATGTGGCTCAACCTCGCCAGCGACCGCATGAGCGTTCCCGAGTTGACGGATTACGCCGACCGTTACCTGGTGGATCGCTTCTCGGTGCTCGACGGCGTGGCGCGAGTGCGGGTCGGCGGCGGTCAGGTTTACGCCATGCGCATCTGGCTCGACCGGCGGGCACTGGCCGCGCGCAACCTCACAGTCGCCGACGTCGAAGCGGCGCTACGTGCGGAAAATCTGGAACTACCGGCCGGCAGCATCGATTCGGCGGCGCGCCAGTTCACGGTGCGCACCGAGCGCAGCTTCCACAACGCCGCGGACTTTTCCCGGCTGGTGGTGGCGCGCGGCGACGACGGTTACCTGGTGCGTCTGGCCGACGTGGCGCGGGTGGAGCGCGGCACTGCCGAGGACCGCCTGTTCTTTCGCGGCAACGGCGTACCCATGGTGGGGGTGGGCATTATCAAGCAGTCCACGGCCAATACCCTGGCCGTGGCCAAGGCAGCCAAGGCGGAAATGGCGCGCATCAACGCCGGCCTTCCCGAAGGCATGGCACTGAAACAGAGTTATGACAGCTCGGTATTTGTCGAAGGCGCCATCCACGAAGTGTACAAGACGCTGTTCATCGCCATCGGCATGGTCGTCGGCGTGATCTACCTGTTCCTCGGCAGCGCCCGCGCCACACTGGTTCCCGCGGTTACCGTACCGGTGTCGCTGGTTGCGACTTTCCTGGTGCTGCTGGCGCTGGATTATTCCATTAACATGCTCACGCTACTGGCGCTGGTGCTGGCCATCGGCCTGGTGGTGGACGACGCCATCGTGGTCATCGAGAACATTCACCGACGCATGGAAGAGTATGGCGAGTCGCGCCTGGTGGCGGCTTTCCGCGGCACCCGCCAGGTGGGTTTTGCGGTGATTGCCACCACCGTGGTGCTGGTGGCGGTGTTCGTGCCCATCGCTTTCCTGCAGGGCAATATTGGCCGCCTGTTTGCAGAGTTCGCTATCACCATGGCGGCGGCGGTGTCGTTCTCCAGCTTTGTTGCGCTGTCTTTGTCGCCCATGCTCGCTTCCAAGGTGCTGCCGCCAGCCGGCAGCCGGGCACGGCTGTCACACGCGGTTGATCAGGCCTTTGCGAAAGTAAGACGCGGTTATCACGTTACGCTGCAGGCGGCGCTGCGCCACGCCTGGGTGGTCGCACTGGCGTTCGCCGGCATCCTCGGCGGTTCTGCGTGGCTGTTCGAACAGGTTCCCGACGAGTACGCCCCGAAAGAAGATCGCGGCGTATTCTATCTCATGGTCACCGGCCCGGAAGGCTCCTCGTACCAGTATATCGCCGCCTACATGACGGAGATCGAGCAACGCATGATGCCGCTGGTGGAGAGCGGCGAAATCAGCCGTCTGCTGGTGCGCGCGCCGCGGGGCTTCGGCAATTTCGATATCTTCAACACCGGCATCGTCATCAACGTGTTGAATGACTGGTCTGAGCGGCGTTCGGCCTGGAAAATCATGGAGGACGTGCGCCAGCGGCTGAAAGACCTGCCCGGCGTGCGCGTCTTCCCGGTGATGCGCCAGGGCTTCGGCGCGCGCATCCAGAAGCCCGTGCAGTTCGTCATTGGCGGCGGCACCTATGAGGAACTGGCCCAGTGGCGCGACACGCTGGTGGAGAAAATCAACGCCAACAACCCCGGACTGGTGGGCCTCGACTGGGATTACAAGGAGACCAAGCCACAACTGCGGGTCGTGATCGACTACGACCGGGCCGCCGAACTCGGCGTCACCGTCGGCACCATAGGGCGCACCCTGGAAACCATGCTGGGCTCGCGCCGCGTGACCACCTACATCGATGCCGGCCAGGAATACGACGTCATCCTGGAAGGCGAACGCAGCGCCCAGCGCACCCCGACCAACATGGAGAACATCTACGTGCGTTCGGACCGCACCCGGCAGCTGATTCCGCTCTCCAACCTGGTGCACATCGAAGAGTTCGCTGATTCGCTCAAGCTCAACCGCTACAACCGCGTCAGGGCGATTACCCTGGAAGCCAATCTCGCCGACGGCGTGGCGCTGGGCAGCGCGCTGTCCCGCCTGGAAAAGATGGTCAGGGACAACCTGCCGGGCAGCGTCATTATCGACTACAAGGGTCAGTCCCGCGACTACAAGTATGCCGGGGGCTCGATCATGTTCGCCTTCCTGCTGGGTATTGCAGTGGTGTTCCTGGTGCTCGCGGCACAGTTCGAGAGCTGGATACACCCGCTGGTCATCATGTTCACCGTGCCGCTGGCCATGGCCGGTGCGCTGCTCGGGCTCTACCTCACCGGCCAGACGCTCAATCTGTACAGTCAGATCGGTTTGATCATGCTGGTAGGCCTTGCGGCCAAGAACGGCATTCTGATTGTCGAATTCGCCAACCAGCTGCGCGATGCGGGACAGCCGTTCCGGGAGGCACTGGTCGAGGCAGCGGATGTGCGCCTGCGCCCCATTGTCATGACCGGCATCACCACCGCGGCCGGATCCCTGCCCCTGCTGTTGTCGAGCGGGGCCGGCACCGAGACGCGCACCGTGATCGGTACAGTGATCCTTGCCGGAATACTGGCAGCAACCCTGTTTACCCTCTACGTGGTGCCGGTTGCCTACGACCTGCTCGCCCGCCATACCGGCTCGCCGCAACGCGTCAGGCGTCAACTGGACGCGGAGCTGGCAACGAAGCAGGAATAAGCCCCACGCAACGTAACATTCCAGACCATCCGCACAACCCGCAGCATTAGAACAGTGGGGCTGTCGAGCATCGGGCCGGACGTTGGCCGCTGATGCCAGCCACCGTCCGGCCAGTAGGATCAGGGCGAAACAGCCCCGGTATCAAAAGCGATGATGGTATCGGCGTCGAAACAGCCGTCCAGCGTGAACCGGTCGTTGCCATCCACCGCGCTCGATGCCTCGCCGTCAAGCTGCTGGAAGGCGCCTTCCGGCCCCAGTTCGATCAGCGCGGCCACCGCACCGCCGGTCACAGTACTGACGTGCAGCGTGGGAGACCCCAAAGCCTGGTTTTTTTCAGTACCGCCCGTGGCTTTTGGTGATGTAGTTGGTTAGTTCGACATGCTGCAGGTTCATTTCCCGCAATATGCGGTGCACATTGCGGACAATACCGCGCATGACGCCGTAAACCAGCTGCGGATTGGTTTCCAGGACCGATTCCAGATCTTCCCGGCGCAGGCTCACGACGACGGTTTTACCCACGGCGCGCAACGTCGCGGCGCGCTCGGTGCCGTCGATAAACCCCATGGCACCGGCGAGGTCGCCGGGCTTGAGCATATGCAGCGTGACCACCTCGTCGCCCGCGGTGCTTCGCTCCACCGCAAGCACGCCATGGCCGATGATGTGCAGCGTCTGGTCTTTTTCACCCTGCTGGATCAGGACCTCGCCGTTATCCAGCTGCCTGAGCTGGGTCAGGCCCGCCAATTGTTCACACTGCTCCTGGCTGAGATCGCTGGTGAGCGTTGAATGCTGGATTAGATCACATGCTGACTCGCCACTCATGGTAGCCATCTCCCGACGCAAGCTGTTTACACTGACCGCAAGTATACAACGATCGAAGCAGTCGATTAGCCCTGCTCACGCAAAACGCACAACAATTTGATCCAGATCATGAGTTGAGCCGTCAAGCGGGCGGGCTCATAGTGCGGCAACCCGGTACTGATCGTGGCGTGCAACAGCCCGATCAGGTATGACACAATCCAGCATCGCGGTCCTGCTGTTGCGCCCGCGGCCGCCAACCGGGCTACGACAGCGACAATCACCCGCTGTGGCCGACCCGCCGGTTGGCGGCGTTCGGGTACAACGCAATAAAGAGAGCGGCAAAAATCCAATACACGAAAAATACTTCTGCCCGACGGCACGCCTGGCGTCCGCTCCCGCTTGTCGCCGCGGCACTGGCCCTGCTGAGCGGTTGTGCCAGCTATCGACCGCAACCCTTGCGCAATGACGCCGCCCTCGCAGCAAGTGTCGAGTCCTTGCAGGCTGAAGCCACGCCGCCCAACGGCACAGCAGCCCGGCACGCATTCAACGCCGCCGACGGGCTCGATCTGGACGAAGTCGGCGTCCTCGCGGTCCTTAACAACCCCGATCTCAAGGCGCAGCGCACGCGCCTGGCGGTCGCCGACGCCCAGGTATTCAGCGCCGGGCTGTTGCCGGACCCGCAACTCGCCGCCGGTATCGACAAGCCCACTGGCAACACCGCTGGACTGGTGAACGCCTTCGCGCTGGGTCTGAACTACGACATCATCCCGTTGATTACCCGCGAGGCGCGTGTCGATGCCGAGGCGAAGGCGCAGCAGAAGGTACGCCTGGATCTGTTGTGGCAGGAGTGGCAGGTCATTCAACAGGCCCGATCGCTGGCGGTGGACCTGTCACTGGAGCAACAGCGTCTGGCGCTGCTGCACCAGATGCTGGACCTGTACCGCGAACGTTATCGGCACTCCACCGCGGCGCTGGCCCAGGGCGATGTCACCCTCGACGTCAACGGCACCGATCTGACGGCCCTGCTCGACACCCTCAGCCAGATCAATCAGCTCGAGCAAACGCACAACCAGACCCGCCACAGCTTCAACCTGCTGCTGGGCCTGCAGCCCGGGGCGCGTGTCGAGATCGCCGCGCTGCCGCCGGCTGCACCGCCGCCGGCGGACAGCCTGAACGCGCAGCTGGCCGGTCTGGCGCAGCGGCGGCCGGACCTGCTGGCCCTGCAGGCCGGTTATGCCAGCCAGGAGGCACGCGTCAGGGCGGCGATTCTCGCGCAGTTTCCCTCCCTGGGTATCGGCGTCAACCGGGCGCGCGATACCAGCGATGTCAAAACGGTGGGGCTCAGCATGACACTCAGCCTGCCGCTGTTCAGCGGCAACCGCGGCAATATCGCCGTCGAGCGCGCCAGCCGCGAACAGCTGCGTGCAGAGTACCGGGCGCGCCTCGCGCAGACCGCCGTGGACGTCGCCCGCCTGCGCGAACTGCAGGGCATCATCCGCCAACAGCAGGATAACCTCCAAACCTATCTGCCACGCCTGAAGACGCTGGTCGAGCGCGCCCGCAAGGCTTACGGGCACGGAGACATCGGCGCCCTGACCTTTCTCAACATGGAATCCACCTGGGTCAACAAGCGGCTGGAGCAGCTCAGCCTCGCGCAGGCCGGCTGGGAGAACCGCATCGCGCTGGAAGCGCTGCTGGCGCTGCCGGGCTACCCCTTGCACCCCGTGGTTCCGGCGGCTGTCACCGAGGAGCATTCGCCATGAAAAATCACCCCGCACCCTGCCGCGCGCTCATCGCGGCCTGCCTCGTTCTGTGCTTTGGCCTGTCGCCGCAGGCGCTCGCGGAGAACCCCAGTGTGCTGGTCAGCACCACGCCGGTGGCCGAGAAGGATATCGCCGAAACGCTCACCGTCTTCGGCGTGCTGGATCCTGATCCCGACCAGGTGCTGAGCCTGTCACTACCGCATGCCGGCCTGATCAACCGCGTGTGGGTACGACTTGGCCAGCGGGTCAACAGCGGCGACAAGCTGCTGGAGATACTCACCGCGCCGGATGCGCGCATGCAGTACCTGCAGGCGCAGAGCGCGGTGGACTACGCCCGCCGCGAGCTGCAACACCAGCAGCGCCTGCTGGGCGACCAGCTGGCAACCAGGGCCGAAGTCGACGCCGCGCGCAAACGCCTGCGGGATGCGCAGTCCAGCCTGGATGCACTGCAACAGCGCGGCATGGGCGTCGCCGAAGAGACACTGCGCGCGCCCGTCGACGGCATCGTCACCCGGCTCGACGTGTCGCAGGGCCAGCGCGTGCAGGCCGACACCACGGCCATGCTGATCGCGGCGGAGAAACGCCTGATCGCGCGCCTGGGTGTGGAGCCCGAGGACCTGGATGCCGTGCATCCGGACACCCCGGTCACTATCCAGTCGGTGTTCGTGCCCGACCTGCGCGTCGACAGCCGCATCCGTGAAGTTCACGCCATGATCAATCCCGACACCCACCTGGTTGAAGTACTGGCACCGATCCCCGAGCAGCACGTCGACCGACTGGTACTCGGCAGCCGCGTCCAGGGGCACATTCACCTGGATTCGCACCGCGCGCTGGTGGTGCCGCGCAGCGCCGTGCTGGGCGACGCGGCGAACGCCCACGTGTTTACCGTCAGCGATGGCAAGGCCCGGCTGGTCAAGGTACAAACGGGCACTGAGACCGACCGGGACATCGAAGTCCGGGGTGAACTGGCCGCGGGCGACCGGGTGGTGGTAAGCGGAAACTACGAACTCAGCGACGGCATGGCCGTGCGGGAAACGCCCTAGTGGATGTTGCGCACTGGGCGGCAGCGCACCGCCGCTCGATCCTGTTCCTGGTGGCGATTCTGGCGCTGGCCGGGATCGCCGCGGGCTTCCAGCTGCCGGTTGCACTGTTTCCGCAGGTGGATTTTCCCCGCGTGGTGGTGTCGCTGGAAACCGGCGACCGGCCCGCCGACCAGATGGTGATCGCCGTCACCCGTCCGGTCGAGGAGGCGGTGCGTTCGGTGCCGGGCGTGGTCAGCCTGCGCTCAACCACCAGCCGCGGCAGCGCCGAGTTGTCCATCAACTTCGGCTGGGGCGACGACATGGTGGCGGCCATGCTGCAGGTCGAGTCGGCCGTCAACCAGGTGCTGTCGGAGCTGCCCGCGGGCACCCGCTTTACGGTACGCCGCATGGATCCCACGGTGTTCCCCGTGTCGGCCTACAGCCTGACCTCGGACAGTGAGTCGCTGGTGCAACTGCGCGATCTCGCCAGCTTCCAGCTGGTGCCGCTGCTGTCGTCCATCAACGGCGTCGCCAAGGTGACGGTGATGGGCGGGCGAGAGGCCGAATACCGGGTGGAAGTCGAACCGGACAAGCTCGCCGCCTATGGCCTGACGTTCAGTGACGTCGCCGCCGCCCTGTCGGCGAGCAACGTCCTGCAGGCGGTGGGCCGCCTGGAGGACCATTACAAACTGTACCTGCTGCTGTCAGACACCCGTATCCACTCGTTGCGGACTATCGAAAACACGGTGCTGCGCAGCGGCAGCGACGGCCTGGTGCGGCTCGAGGACATCGCCCGGGTCTACCCCACGACCGCGCCGCAGTGGCTGCGCGTCACCGCGGACGGCCACGACGCGGTGCTGGTGCAGGTCTACCAGCAGCCCGGCGGTAACACCGTGCAGATCGTCGACGGCATCCGGCAGCGCCTACAGGACTATCGCGACAAGCTGCCCAAAGGCGTGCACATCGCCAACTGGTATGACCAGAGCCAGCTGATCACCGCGTCGGCCAAAAGCGTGCGCGATGCGATCGCCATCGGCGTGGTGCTTTCCGCGCTGGTGCTGTTTATGTTTCTGCGCAGCCTCAAGATCACGCTGGTGGCGATCCTGATCGTGCCCTCGGTGCTGGCGAGCACCATCTTGCTGCTCGCGGTGCTGCATATGAGCTTCGACATCATGACACTCGGCGGCATGGCTGCCGCGGTGGGATTGATCGTCGACGACGCCATCGTCATGATCGAGCACATTATCCGTCGCCTGCGTCAGCGCAGCGGCAACCCGGCGCTGACGATCCGCGAGGCCGCCATTGAATTCACCCCGCCGCTGGTCGGCTCCTCGGCGGCCACCATCATTATCTTCGCGCCGCTGGCGTTCCTGAGCGGCGTCACCGGCGCCTTTTTCAAGGCGCTGTCGCTGACCATGGCCAGCAGCCTGTTCATTTCGTTCCTGCTGGCGTGGCTGGCGGTACCCTTGCTGGCGGAGCATTTGCTGCATAAAAGCGATGCCGAGCGGGAGGATGTGGGCCCGCTGTTCAAACGTCTGCAGGCAGGCTATCAGTGGGCCATGCAGCGCCTGATCGCGGCGCCCTGGCTGCTGCTGGGCGGGCTGATCCCGCTGCTGGCGTTGAGCTGGCTGGCCTACCAACATGTCGGTTCCGGCTTCATGCCGCACATGGACGAGGGCGGCTTCATTCTCGACTACCGCGCCGCTGCCGGTACTTCGCTGACCGAAAGCGACCGGCTGCTGCGCCAGGTCGAAACCATCCTGCGCGACAATCCGGCGGTGCAGACCTATTCGCGGCGCACCGGCGCGCAACTCGGCGGCGGGCTCACCGAGGCCAACGAGGGCGATTTCTTCGTGCGGCTGAAGCCGCTGCCACGGCCACCGATCGATCGCGTCATGGATGAAATCCGCCAGCAAATCGAGGCACGTGTACCCGGCCTGGACGTGGAAATGGCGCTGCTGATGGAAGACCTGATCGGCGACCTCACCGCGGTGCCCCAACCCGTCGAAATCAAGCTCTATGGCGACCGTATCGAGGAGTTGCTGGCGACCGCCCCGCGGGTGGCGGCGGCCATCGGCAAGGTGCAGGGTGTGGTCGACGTCAAGGACGGCATCGTGCTCGCAGGCGACGCGGTCAACATCGTCGTCGACCGCGACAAGGCGGCGCTGGAAGGCATCGACCCGGACGCCGTGACCCGGCAGCTGGACGCCTGGTTCAGTGGACTGGTCACCACCAGGGTGCAGGAGAACGTCAAACTGGTCGGCGTGCGTGTCTGGGTGCCGCCGGCGGCGCGCGACCGGACCAGCGGCATCGACCAGATCTGGCTGCGCGCGCCCGACGGCCACCGTCTGCCGCTGAAACGTATCGCCACGGTGTCGGTGGAAACCGGCCAGCCGCAGATCAGCCGCGACAATCTCAAGCGCATGGTGGCCGTCACCGCGCGCATCAGCGGGCGCGACCTGGGTTCGACGATCCGCGAGGTCAAAAACGCCATGGCCGAACCCGGTCTGCTGCCCGACGATATGTATTACGAACTGGGCGGCCTGTACAGGCAGCAACAGATCGCGTTTCGCGGCTTGATCGCGGTGTTTGTCGCCGCGCTGGCACTGGTGTTCCTGTTGCTGCTTTTTCTGTACGAGGAATTCGCCGCCGCCGTGGCGATCATGATTTCACCGCTGCTGGCGATAGGCGCGGTGTTTATCGGCCTGTGGCTGACCGATATCGAGCTGAACATCACCGCCATGATGGGCATGACCATGATTGTCGGCATTGTCACCGAGGTCTCCATTTTCTATTTTTCCGAATACCATGAACTGCTGCGCCAGGGCGGTGACAAGCTGACGGCGCTGGTGCAGGCCGGCAGCAATCGCATGCGACCCATTGCCATGACCACGCTGGCAGCCATCCTCGCACTGCTGCCCCTGGCGCTGGCGCTGGGCCAGGGCTCTGCCATGCAACAGCCGCTGGCGGTGGCGATCATCGCGGGGTTGCTGGTGCAGATTCCCCTGGTGGTAGTGGTCATGCCGCTGTTGTACCGGGCACTTGCCCGATTGTGACTACGCCACCGGCCAAAGCCGAATCAAT
>JAJDOI010000102.1 GCA_022340245.1 Thiogranum sp. | reverse complement strand
TCTTTCAACTCTATTTGTCTGAATATTGGAACTAATTCTGGACGTGAGCCGGTGCGTGTAAAAACGCAAATCACGATCAGACGAGGATGCAAATCAACATGCTGATTCTGAAACCGACACAAAGAGGTCACCAGTGGCGCGCCTCTCACAGTCTCTGACCGGCCAGGGCGAGGCCGTGTGACCTGACATTCTGGCGTATTCCACCGTTCACGCCTGTTTGACCGGTATGCCAACTCCGACCGGACGCGGCTTCCGCCGTGTTGCCGTTTACATCATCAGCCACGTGCGGGGTATTGGAGCGCTCTGTCACGATGGTGTACTGATTGCAGACGCACGGTTTGTGATCTAGCCTTTGTGAGTGGGCAGTGATGGCAGGAGAGAAGGACTGCCCGGAAGCGAGCCCCATTAGGAGGCGAGCCCCATAAAGGAGGAGAGCCAATGGATAAGCGAATACACCGTTCGACGCGGGTTGGCATCGATTTGTTGATTGTCAGCAGTCTGGCTTTACCGGCCGCGGCCCAGGCCCAGACAGGCCCTGGCTACGCCGGGGCTGGAGCCTACCCCCCAGCCCAATACTCCCAGCCGGGTACACAAGGTTACCCCATCCCGGGGCCCTACGGAGCGGGATCAACACGAGGTCCGGGGCCCTACGGGATGGGACCCGGGCAAGGTCCCGAGAGTTATGGAATGGGTGGCCCCCGTGGTCGCCCGGGCATGATGGGCGGTCCCCAGGGTGGTCCGGGACAGATGGGTGCTCCAGGCATGATGGGCGGTCCCCAGGGTGGTCCGGGACAGATGGGTGGTCCGGGGATGATGGGGGGTCCCCGGGGCGGTCCGGGACAGATGGGTGCTCCAGGCATGATGGGCGGTCCCCGGGGTGGTGCGGCTGAGATGGGTGGCCCCGGTCAGATGAGCGGTCCGGGCATGATGGGCGGTCCCCAGGGCGGTCCGGGACAGATGGGTGCTCCAGGCATGATGGGCGGTCCCCAGGGTGGTGCGGCTGAGATGGGTGGCCCCGGTCAGATGAGCGGTCCGGGCATGATGGGCGGTCCCCAGGGCGGTCCGGAGCAGATGGGTGGTCCCGGCATGATGGCAGGTCCCCAGGGTGGTCCGACCGAGATGGGCGGTCCGGGGCAGATGCCTGGCCCGGCTTTGATGGAGGGAGCCCAGGCTGCTGGTCCGGCTAAGATAGGTGGTCCTGCGGCAGGGGGGCCCGCCATGGCCATGCTGGATGCCGTCGGGCGTCTGGATCTGACCGATGAGCAGCGGGCAAAGCTGAACGCCGTTCAGGCGGATTTGAAGCGCCGTCAGCAGGAACTCCTGGAAAAGATCGCTGCGGCATCATCGAAGCTGCGAATGGTCTCTCATGAGCAAGCCCTGGCGGGTCAAAGTCTGAGTGACCTTAGAGGTCATTTGATGTTCGCTAACATGGATGCCGCGAATCGGGCGGAGGAAATGCTCACAAAGGAACAGCGCCAGGCACTGGTGAGAAACTCCGCGCATGTCATGACACCGGAGCGGCCACACTAGGGAAGGGGACCTTCGGGAGCAACATGGGGGCAGCGTACTTCAACGCTGCCCAAGGGGGCTTTTGTGCCTGTTGGCAAGGCGCCGGGGTACGCCTCGGCAACATTAAGCGGATGTAGTCCTCCGGCGGTTTTAATCAAGACATCAATAATATAGTTCAGCGACTCACGTCGCTACGCCGGGCGGTGCGTTGTTGGGTGATGGTGCCAGCGCGTGGTGCAGCAGGATCGCGATCAGGCTTTCACAGGAATACTCGTGTACCTGTTCGCCGCAGGCAGGGCCGTCTCCCTGGCGCGCAGTTGCGCGGCGTCAAGAAATCCGCTGATATATTCCATCAGCCCTGTTGTCCGGGTTAGAATTTTCCAGGCAGATTTACGGGGGAAAAATACCAGAAATCATGGCAGCCAGATCGAAATCCATTGGCGACCCCCAAACAGCTGCACCCGCGGTCGTCAGCCCGGGGCTGCGGCGACTGCTGATTTTTGCGCTCGCGCTGTTCGGGCTGCTGGCAGTCAATTCCCTGTATCTGGTCGTCATCCATGTGGCCGGCGAACTCGGCTCCCGGAACTACGAGAACTATTTTTACCTCCTGATGTTCCTCGCGCATCTCGGCCTGGGGTTGCTGCTGCTGGTGCCTGCGTTGCTGTTCGGTGCCCTGCACATGCGCCGCGCCTGGGGGCGCGACAACCGCTACGCAGTGAGGGCGGGGCTGGCGCTCTACATTACGGTCATTGTGCTGTTTGTCTCGGGTATTCTGCTGACCCGCTTCGGCTTCTTCGAGATCGACGACCCGCGGGTGCGGGAGCCGACCTACTGGTTGCACCTGCTGTCCCCGCTGGTGCTTATGTGGCTGTTTGTTCTGCACCGCCTCGCGGGACCGCGCCTGCACTGGAGAAGCGGAGCCTGGTGGGCCGCGGCGGCCGGTGTCTTCGCCGTGGCGGCCCTGGGGCTGCACCTGTGGGTTCAACCACCGGCGCCGCCGTTGACCCGGCCGTTTCTGCCGGCGCTGGTGCAGAACACGGCTGGCCAACGGATTCCGGCGGGGCATCTGGCCACCGATCAGACCTGTGGCGAATGCCACCCGGACATCCTGCGCCAGGCCGAGGGCGCGGTGCACCGCATGAGTTCGTTCAACAACCCCGTCTACCGCCTGAGCGTCGACGAGGCACGCCAGGTGGTACTCAAGCGCGACGGCGACGTGCGGGCCTCGCAGTTCTGTGCCGGTTGCCACGACCCGGTGCCGCTGATGTCCGGCCGCTTCAGTGACGTGAACTACGATCCCGACAAAGACCCGGCTGCCAGCGCGGGCATCACCTGTATAACCTGTCACGCCATCACCCAAATAAACAGTCCGCGCGGCAACGCCGACTACACGCTGATCGACCCGCTGCGCTATCCGTTTGCATTCAGTGACAATCCGCTGTTGCGCGCGGTCAATCGCCAGCTGATCAAGGCCAAACCCGCGCTGCATAAGCAATCCATGCTGAAACCCCTGCACAGGAGCGCGGAATTCTGTTCCAGCTGCCACAAGGTGCACCTGCCCTACGCGCTGAACCACTACCGCTGGCTGCGCGGGCAGGATCACTATGACAGCTTTCTGTTGAGCGGTGTCTCTGGTCACCGGGTGGACAGTTTCTATTACCCGTCCAGGGCGAAAGAGCGCTGCGCAGAGTGTCATATGCCGCTGACCGCCTCCGACGACCCGGCCGCGCGCGACTTCGACGGCCAGGGCGAGCGCAAGGTGCACGACCATCGCTTTGCGGCCGGCAACACCGCGGTGCCGCTGATGCTGGGGCGGCCCGAGGAGGAGAACCAGGCGCGGCGGGAAATGCTGTCGAAAGCGGCCCGGGTGGATATATTCGGCATCCGCGAAGACGCGGCCGTCGATGGCGCGCTGCATGCGCCGCTGCGCCCGCAACAGCCCGTGCTGCAGCCGGGCCGCAGTTACCTGGTCGAAACGGTGGTGCGCACACTGGGCATGGGGCACGCGCTGACCCAGGGCACTTCCGATTCCAACGAACTCTGGCTGGACGTGACCATCCGAAGCGGTGACCGGGTGATCGGTCGTTCCGGCGCACTGGGCGCCGAGGGCGACGTCGACCCCTGGGCCTACTTTCTGAATGCCTACCTGCTGGACCGCGACGGCAACCGCATCGACCGGCGCAATGCACAGGACATATTCGTGACGCTGTACAACCACCAGATACCGCCAGGCGCGGCGGCCGTGGTCCATTATGCGGTGACCATCCCGCCGGATGCTGTCGAACCTGTGACCATCGAGGCGAAACTGCAGTACCGCAAGTTCGATACCCGGATCATGCGCCATGTCCAGAAAGCCGACTTCAGGCGCAACGACCTGCCCATCACCACGCTGGCGGTCGACCAGGTAACGCTGCCGGTGACAGAAGACGCCGGCGTGCCGGTGGAGCCGGTTTCAATCGCTGCCTGGGAACGCTGGAACGACTACGGCATTGGTCTCTTGCGCGAGGGCAACAGCGGGGGCAACAAGGGCGAGCTGCGTGCGGCCACCGCGGCCTTCGAACAGGTCGAGCACCTGGGGCGGGCCGACGGTCCCCTGAATCTGGCCCGCGTCTATTACAAGGAGGGCAGGGTGGAAGACGCAGCCGCCGCGCTGCGCCGGGCCGCCGGCTTCGATCCACCGCCGCCACCCTGGACCCTGACGTGGTTCTCCGCGCTGGTGGAGCGGCAACAGGGTAACCTCGATCAGGCTATCGAAGACCTTACCGCCCTCGCCGATACCGGCTTCCAGTCCGCACGTGAACGAGGCTTTGATTTCAGCCGCGACTACAACATGCTGAACGAACTTGGCCGCACCTTGTTCGAACGCGCGCGCAAGGAGCGCGGTGCGGCCCGCAAGGCGGCGCGCACGGCCCTGCTGGACAAGGCGCGCACGCGCTTCGACCAGGTACTGGCGCTGGACCCGGAAAACGCCACCGCCCATTTCAATCTGGCGCTGGTGTATGCAGAACTGGGTCAGCCGCAACAGGCGGCGCTGCACCGCGAGTTGCACGAGCGATACCGCACCGATGACCAGGCCATCGAACGTGCGGTTTCCCGCCACCGCCGCAGCAACCCGGCCGCCAATCATGCCGCCGAGGCGGTGGCGATCTACGATCTGCGCCAGGCCGAACCGCCGGCACGTGCCCCGACCACCGTGGCTGCCGAAACAACGCATGGGATGACAGGCAAACATGACTATCCGTAAAGTTACCAATGGGCGTGCGCCCGCTGCTTTCAGCATGCGGCGCTGTCCGGCGCGGCGGCCGTTGCGCGCATGAAACGGGAAAACACTCCAAGGCCACTCAACGCAGGTGAAGCGGCCATCCGCCGCGCCTTTCGCCGATCGCTTATGGTAATAGGCGTGCTGCTGGTGTTTGGCGGGGGCGCTGCGTACCTGTTAACGCGCGAGCCCCAGCAGCCTGAGCCGGTGGCGGAAGTTGAAATCGTGCCGCCACAGGCGGCGGCACCGGCAGGACAGCCGCCCGCGGTGCACTTCAGCGACGTGACACAGGCTGCCGGCATTCGCTTTACCCACGTCAACGGCGCCTATGGCGAGCGGCTCATGCCGGAAACCATCGGCAGCGGCGCCGCGTTCCTGGATTACGACAACGACGGCGACCAGGACCTTTTTCTGGTCAACTTCCGATACTGGCCCGACCACCCCGGGGACGGCAGCGTGCCGACCCAGGCGCTGTATCGCAACGACGGCGGCGGGCACTTTCAGGACGTCAGCAAGGAGGTCGGGCTGGCTGTCGAAACCTACGGCATGGGCGTTGCTGTTGGCGACTATGATGGTGACGGCTGGGATGATCTGTTTCTTTCCTCGCTGAAAGCGAACCATTTGTTCCACAATGAGCACGGGCATTTTCGCGAAGTGACCGACGCGGCCGGCGTCGCCGGGCGCGATGACATGTGGACGACCGGCGCGGCGTTTTTCGATTACGATGGCGACGGCGATCTTGATCTGTTCGCGCTCAACTACGTCAGCTGGACGCGCGAGGCGGACCTGGAGATCGATTTTCGCCTCGCCGGTCTGGGGCGCGCCTACGGCGCACCGAACAATTTTACCGGCACGGACAGCTACCTCTACCGCAACGACGGTGACGGACATTTCACCGATGTTTCGGGCGCGGCGGGCATCCAGGTGCACGACCCGGTATCGGGTCTGCCGGTGGGCAAGGGGCTGAGTGTCATCCCGGTGGACTATGATGGCGACGGCTGGCTGGACCTGATTGTCGCCAACGACACGGCGCGCAATTTCCTGTTTCACAATAGGGGCAACGGCAGCTTCGAGGAGATCGGTGCCTTCGAGGGCCTGGCCTACGATCCGCGCGGCAAGGCGACCGGCGCCATGGGCATCGACGCGGCCCGCTACCGCAACGATGCCGATCTGGGCATTGTCATCGGAAATTTTGCCAATGAAATGAGTTCGCTGTTCGTCACCGCCGATGGCAAGGCGCCGTTTGCCGATGAAGCTGTCATCGAGGGGCTGGGTGGTCCTTCGCGGCTGAGCCTGACCTTCGGTGTCCTGTTCTTCGATTACGACCTCGACGGACGCCTGGACCTGCTGCAGGCCAACGGCCACCTGGAGCACGAAATCAACAAGGTGCAGGCCAGCCAGCACTACGCCCAGCCGGCGCAGCTTTTCTGGAACTGCGGGACCTCCTGCGCTGCGCCGCTGGTGCCGGTGGCCGATCCAGGTGACCTTTCCCGCCCGCTGGTCGGGCGTGCGGCGGCGTTTGCAGACATCGACGGTGACGGCGATCTCGATCTGCTGATCAGTCAGAACGGACGTCCCGCGGTGCTGTTGCGTAACGACCAGCAGCTCGGCCACCACTGGCTGCGTCTGAAACTGGTGGGCAAGGCGCCCAATCGCGATGCCATTGGCGCGAGCGTGACCCTGACCGCCGGTGGCGTCACCCAGTATCGCACCGTGATGCCCAGCCGTTCTTATCTGTCCCAGGTGGAGTTGCCGGTCACCTTCGGGCTGGGCGACAGTACGACGGTGGACAAGCTCGGCATCACCTGGCCGGATGGTGCCACCCAGGCGCTGGTGCCGCAGCACGTCGACACAACGTTAACGATCACCCAACCGGAAACCGGTACGTGACAGCGGAGCGTCCGCTGCGTGCCGGGTCGCGACGCGGTGTAGTCCGCTGGCTCGCCCTGTTATCCGGTATTACGATCCTCAGCCTGCCCTTGCGGGTCTCGGCCGATGCCGTGGCGCAACTGCCTGCGGCGTGGACCGGCACGCTCACACCGGTGCCCGAGGCCGACATCTCCGGAGCCGAACGGGTGGCGCAGGAATCGATTACCGCGACCCGCGAGCGGCTCGCGGAACTGCTCGCCGCGGCCAATACCGATGCGGGCAATCTCGCCGTCGGTTACGGAAAACTCGCCGCGCTGTACCAGCTGGTCGACATCAACCGGGCTGCCGCACTGTGCTGGGAAAACGCGCGCAGCCTGCAGCCGGATGAATTCCGCTGGAGTTACTACGCCGGTTACCTGGCGCTTACCCAGGGACAGACGGATACCGCGCTGTCGCGCTTGCAACGGGCGCTGGAACTCAAGCCTGACTATGCGCCGTTGAACCTGCGCCTGGGACAGCTCTGGCTCGACACCGACCAGCTGGACAAGGCACAAGCCGCACTGCAGACCGCGGCTGCCGAACCCGGTCTGCGCGCTGCGGCATTGTTTTACCTGGGGCAGGTCGATCTGCTCAAGCGCGACTATAAGGCCGCGGTCAGTCACATGACCGAGGCGCTGAAAATCGATCCGCAGGCCAGCGGCGTCCATTACCCGCTTGCCCAGGCGTATCGGCATCTCGGCGAAGAGCGGCTCGCGCGCGAACACCTGGCCCGTTTCAAACTGAAACGTCCCGATGCCGACGACCCCTTGGTGGCGGAACTGAACAATGTACTGCAAACCTCGCGCAAGGATTTCAGTCGAGGCATGAAAGCCATCGTGGAGCGCGATTACCAGACGGCGATCGAGCAGTTCGAGAAAGGCCTTGCGGTCGATCCGGAAAATCTCGCGGCACGCGTCAGTTACGCCCGTGCGCTGTATCTCGGCGGACAGTCCGATGCGGCCGAAAAGCAGCTCAACCACGTGCTCGCGCGCGATCAGCAACAGGTACTGGCCAACTTCCTGCTTGCTGTTCTACGCGAGGCCCAGGGCAACACCGAGCAGGCGGCTGCCCTGTACCGCCGGGTCCTGGCACTCGACCCGAAACACGAAGGCGCCCGTTTCTATCTCGGTAACCTGCTGTTCCAGGCTGGGACCTACCGGGAAGCCGCGCAGCAGTACCAGGCCGCGTTGGCAGCCAACAAGGACATACCACCGGCGCGACTGCTGGAACTGGTTGCACGACACCGTGCCGGCGAGACCGACGCGGAAATCGCCGCCGAACTGGAAAAACGGGTCAAGGCCTGGCCGCGGCGGCCTGAGCTTAAATATGCCCTGGCGCGCTTGCGCGCGCTGAGCAAGGATCCCGCTGTTCGCGACAGTGTGGCCGCGCTGTCGCTCGCCAATGCACTGGCCCCCAGCCAGCCTTCGCCGTCCAACATCGCAGTGCTTGCACTGGCCGCCGCCGCCGACGGGCAATTTGACGAGGCCGC
>JAJDOI010000091.1 GCA_022340245.1 Thiogranum sp. | reverse complement strand
ATTGGCTGCGGCAACAGGGGCAATGAGATCGCCGTTGCGGATCGAGTTGCTGCCACCACGCACCGCGGACAGTTCCTCGGCGGCCAGTTCTTTATGCATTTCCAGGTCTTTGATCATCATGGTCAAAATCTCCTAAGTTCAATCGGTAAGTTAACAGTGTGCGGTTCGGGCTTAGCCCTGGAAGACACCGGTAAGGGCAGAGCCCAGAACGTTCGCGACGCTGGTGTCCAGATCCACCGTGGTGTCGTTGTCCTGCAGGACGTTGGTCGGCGCGTACACCGGGGTGCTCACAACCGTCTGCGGGCTGCCGACGCTGGGGCCGTTAGCCGCGCAAACAGGCGCCACCAGACTGCCGTTGCTGATTGAGTTGTAGCTACCACCACGCACCGCGGACAGTTCCTCGGCGGCCAGTTCTTTACGCATTTCCAGGTCTTTGATCATCATGCTCAGAATCTCCTAAGTTCAGTCAAAAAAGTTGTGGGTCAGGGTTGCCTCTTAGGCGCTGCGTGAACATCTCGGTTCACAACCCCTGTACTGCAGCGTCTGTGCCAGCTTTGCTGCGCATCGCTCAAACAATCACCAACTGACTGAACCACATCTGTTTATTTTTCTCTCTCGGCCAAAACAGCGGCGTGGAGGCGTATCCCAATCGGCCCGGTCGTTCGCTGGCCACCAACAGACATGCGACCGAAGTTCGCGCGCCAGAAACAGGCCGATGGGGAGCAGCTGTTCACGACCCCAACGGGAGTCTGTACCCGCCGCTCACAGGCTCATGCGCTGCACAAGGAGAGCGCTCTCGGGGGAGACTCACGGGCAATGACGCGCCTGGCACGAGATGGCTGGCTCGGACCGAGCCGTGCGCCCGGCGAGGGCACAAGCAGACAGGCCGGAATCCGCACGGATATCTAAGTGGAAAACCCGACCGCCGGCGGAACTACACGGGTCGGACTATGAGTGAGCACTGGACTTTACTGGGAACAGATAGTCTTTGAGTTCTTTATCGAAGGCCGGATCCTTGCGGCGAATCCATTCCAGCATCATTGCCGCATGTTCTTTTTCTTAGTAGCGGTTATGGGCGAGGATTGCTCTCAACTCGTTGTCAGTACATGCATCGACCCGCTGGCCATACCAGTCAACCGCTTCAAGTCGTTCCATCAGCGAGACGATCGCACGATGCACATCGCGCGTTTCATCACTGACTTCGGCAATGGGTTCGTGATAGCCTTCGTTCGCCGTATCCGGGTTCCCTATCTGTCAGCCATACTCAGCCGGCGGACTGCTGTCCCGTTCGAGACAATTGTGCAGTCATCCCAAGGTGAGGCGCACGGATAACAAGAGCAAACAATTTACGAGACCGGGCCACAACGGGCCGCGAATGACTCAGGCAAAACCTGCGTCCGGGGTATCCGGCTATCACCGGATACCCCGTCTGCGCACGCCCTTTGCCTTATGAGAAGCTATCTATACCGTGACGCTACACTTCCGCTACATTCAACCAGGTGTCATGCTGGTTACAGACGCTGAGTACGTAGATCGTTCCGCTGTACTCTCCCAGGGAGAACTGCGAACGCGCCTCTTTTTCCTTCAGCGGATCGAACATGTGCTCATCAACAAACTGGAAGTCCTTGTCGAGCACCATATGCTTGACGATATAGTGCTGATACCCCTCGATGGTGTGGCGGGTAAAAACCTCCACGGTTGTTGCCTGCGCCTGTTTGGCCACTTCGATGTTAGGCAGGTGCGACAGGACTTTTTTGCTCCAGCGGCCGGGGGCATCAGCTGTGTGGTAGACACCTCCGGCCATGGGTGACTCAGCGGCACCTGCGAGCACCAGCCCGGGCGTCACGACAGTGCCCCCGATGCCGGCGATCCCGAAACGGATAAAATGACGACGGTCCATACTTGTCCTCCTTATTACAGTGGACGTCCCCCGGTTAGCGAAAGCCCAGGGAGACTAACGGTATCGGTGCCGGAGAACATCATCAGCACCGTTCTCTGAACAACAACTAACCGCGCGGTCGAGGCTAGGCGCGATTACCCAGAATGCAGCCGGATACAAACCGGCCGCCCTGGCAAACCTGCTGCCAATCATGGCAAGACCGGGGGGCAGTTGCAAAAAAATACGGAGGCCCAACTGGGCCTCCGTATACCGTGCGGCACGGCGGGCACAGGCGCTGAGTTACTGCGCGATACCCGAGGCGGCCGAGGCAATCACGTTGGCCACCCTGGTATCGATGCCGAGGTCGGTATCCAGGTCCAGCGCAACGTTGACCGGCGCGTAAACCGGTACGCTCACAATCGTCTGCGGGCTGAAGATGCCCCCGCCAGCACCGGCCACCGGAGCGATCAGGTCGCCGTTGCCAAAGCCGAAGCCGCCGTTGATGTTCTTCATGGACGCTTCATCCAGATCCTTGCTGGTTTCCAGATCGTCAATCTTCAAGCTCTTCATATTCAAATCTCCTAAAGTAAGTTGCGAATCGAGGTCAGGTCAGGGCTATCACAGCGTGATCACCGCTGCTCACGCCAACCACTGGAGCAGGAGCTGTGCCAGTTTCGCCTGCACAGCGGCGGTCGTGGTGTACCTCTATGTTTTTCTGACCAAATTAAATTTGCCCGCCGATTCTGTGCGGCGCCACCTGGCTGGCGGCTCACGCTAGAAGTGGGTTGGCGACAAACAGTCTCGCCGTAAAAGTTGGCCAACTCCCGCGGTTCACCCTGTTCGCGGCTGGAGCCGGCATTTGTCGCCCATAGCCCAGGCAACTGCGGTCGGGGTTCGGCGACCCGTGCCAGGTTGTTTCGCCGGCACTAACTTTCTGCGGGGTGTACGTTGGGTCCGGACACACAAACCGCTCGCGCAGGTAACAGCCCCGGATGCCCGGAAATCCCCGCAGCAATTTTTTTGTTCTTTCCAACCAGAAACTTAACCTGAATCGCGGCCAGACGCCCAGGCATTGGCACAGGTTCTGCATTCTATCCCAGCAACAAGCGGAGGCGACCCGCCAGACCGCTGAAAACGAAACCGACCAACAGACCACGGAGACCAGACAATGAGCAAGCTCGTCATCAACGATTTAACGACAAGCAAAGACCTTGACCAGGCGGCAGTGATGAAAATCTGCGGTGGTTTCAGCCTCGGCTGGACAGTCGCCCGCAACAAGCCCCAGGCCTCAAGCGCGGTGCTCCCGACCAGTATCTATAACGTTACCAACAACTACATTGATTACGACTACAACGTGATCAACCAGAATCCGACGTTCTTCAACGTCTACAACGGCGACGGTAACACCGGCACTATCGTCAACAGCTTCAACACCCTGGCAGTGACTGCCGCGAGCCCGGCACTGATTGGCTGACACCAGCGGCGCTTGAGACCACTCCTCCTCCGACCTGCGGAGTTCCCTGTGAACTCCGCTTTTTTTTGCGTGTCGGCACCCGGGGCCAACTGCCCCGCCGGCGACACAGAGCGCCCGGTACGCTCGAGACCTGCTCAACGGTTGTTTAATCCGCCTGTGACTCACTGTTCCCTGTTGCCGACCAACCAACCCCGTCGCAGCAGTCTGTTGGTTTGAAACCGACCAACGACGCCACCCCACCCCGTTCGCAACTCCGCGGACACATGCCGTCGAGCATTTTACTGCAACCCTTTCCATCACTTAGCACAGAGGTCGGCACGCGGAGTTCAAGTTGGCACGATCGATGCGATAGCTGATTGCAAGAGCACTATCCATAAACCAGCGAGGCGCAACTCATGAACAACCAGTTGACCACGGAAACACTCAGGAAACAGAACCTGGCGTTCGTCGGCACTGGCGGCGTAAGCGAGGAGAACCGTTCCAGCGGCTTCCGACCAGCCTTCTTCGACATCGCGAGCGGATGCGCGGCGTTGGCGCGTTTTGCCGATGGACGTCTGGCCCCGATGCACCTGCTGGATGGTCTGCCGGACGAGTGGGTGTTGGAGCGCGACGCGGCCGGCCGGGTTCGTGCCATCAAGGATAGCGTGATCGCCGGATTTGTCCGCAACGGCCAATTCTACACCCGGGAGCAGGCCGCCGCCGCGGCGCTGCACTGAGCCACCACACACACCAGAGGAGCCCTGCCATGTGTAAAGAATACCTGCCCTTCCTCCTAGCCCTGAGCTTCCTTATGCTCCTGCACAGCGTTGCGGGCGCGAGCGAAGCGCTACCCGCATCCGGCCATGCCGACTCCCCGACTGCGCTGATCCAGGACACGGTCGACCGGCTGCTGGCTCGCCTGGAAAGCGATGCTGACGGAACCAGCGACAACCCTGAGCGCCTGTATGCCCTGGTGAACGACATCGTGGTACCGCATCTGGATATGCCACGGATCGCGCGCATTGTGCTCGGCAAATACGCCCGCCGGGTGGATGCCGCTGAACTGGCCGCGTTTACGCAGGAATTCCAGGCGCTGCTGGTCCGAACCTATGCAACCTCATTGAAGTCCTATGGCGGCGAACAGATCGACGTCCTGCCGGCAAAGCGTTCGGATAACGGCACCGCATCCGTGCAGATGAACATCCGCCGACCGGGAGCGGCGCCGATTGCTATCGCCTTCCTCGAGCATAACAAAAGCGGGCCGTGGCTGGTGTACGACATCCGCATCGAGGGCATCAGCCTGGTGACCAACTACCGGTCCGAGTTCGCGAGCATTCTCGGTAACAGCGGTTTCGACCAGCTGATGAGCCAGCTGAAGAGCCGTAACGGGCACCCACAGCTGGCGGCGAAATAGCCTTCCACCTCAGCTCCCGGCGCGGTAATCCTTGGAGCGCAGGCCGTGCTTTTTCAGCAGCGTCTGCAGGTGGGACCGATTCATATCGAGCTGGCGCGCCAGTTCCGAGACTTTGCCTGCCTGTTCCTGCAGGCCCTGTTCCAGAAACTTGCGCTCCGCCGCGTCGCTGGCGGCCTTCTTGGCATCCGCGAGAGACAACTGTTGCTGCACCTCCTCGCCCTCCTCCGGCTTCGCTTCCTTCACATCGGGGCGTATGGACTCCGGCAGATGCTCAAAATCGGCGGTATCGCCGGCCAGGCAGGCGATACGGAAAATGATGTTGCGTAGTTCGCGAATGTTACCCGGGTAGGCGTAATCCAGCAGGAAGGTGCGCAGGCGCCGGCTGAGCTTGACCGGCCGGCGCTGCAGTTTCTCCGCGGCCTCGTCACCGAAAAACTCGATCAACAGCGGAATTTCGTCCTTGCGCTCGCGCAGCGGCGGCAAGGTCACCTGGATAACCCCCAGGCGGTAGTAGAGATCCTCGCGGAACGTGCCTTCGCGACACATATTCATCAGGTTCTTGTTGGTGGCGGCAACGATACGCGTATCGACGTCGATGGTTTTGTCCGAACCCACACGCTGGATCTCATTGGATTGCAGCACACGCAAGAGCTTCACCTGCCCGGGCAGTGGCAACTCGCCGATCTCGTCGAGGAAGATCGTTCCGGTGTTGGCCGCCTCGAACTTGCCGCTGCGATCCGAGGACGCGCCCGTGAAAGCGCCCCGCTTGTGGCCGAACAGCTCCGACTCGAGCAGGTTATCGGGGATAGCACCACAGTTGACGGAAATGTACGGCTGGTCCGCCCGGTTGCCGTTGGCGTGAATCACTTTCGCCATCAGCTCCTTACCGGTACCGCTCTCGCCGTCGATCAGCACGGGCAGGTCAGTCGGCGCGGCCTTTTCGGCGATTTCCAGCGCATCGAGCAGCTTCAGGCTTTCGCCGAACACCCCTTCGAAGACGAAACTGCGATCCAGCAAGGCCTTGCGCCGCTGCGCGGTGGTCTGTTTCCGCGCCGCGCCGGCGCTGGCCGTAGCGGTGACGAAGCGCTCTTTGCGCGACAACTGCATGACTTCGTCGCGCAAGGCATTGCACTGGCTGAGCAGCTTCTGTATCTGCGGCCGCTCCAGTTTCGACGCCCAGCGCAAGGTCGAGCGGAGGATCTCTATTTTCTCGATCAGGCCGCCGTAGGAAATCGCTGATTCAGCTTTTGGCTCTATGATTTTCATCAGGTGCTCGCAATCTGTTTCTTGACCAGCTGGTAGTACATGCCTTTTCTGTCGACCAGTTCGCCGTGCTTACCTTCCTCGACGATGCTGCCGTTATACAGCACCAGTATCTTGTCGGCGCTCATGATAGTGCTCAGGCGGTGGGCAATTACCACCGCGGTGCGGCCCTTGAGAATCTGTTGCATGTTCCTGAGAATGTTACTTTCCGAATGCGTGTCCAGCGCCGAGGTCGCCTCGTCGAAGATCAGCAGGCGCGGGTTGTGATACAACGCGCGCGCAATGCACAGACGTTGCAGCTGTCCGCCTGAGATGCCCACCCCGCGCTCGCCGACCACCTGTTCGTAACCCAGCGGCATGTTGGAGATAAAGCCGTGGGCATCGGCCAGCTTGGCCACTTCGATAATACGGTTGCGGTCCGGGTTCTCCTCGCCGCTGGCGATGTTCTCGGCGATGGTTCCGGAAAACAGCAGGTTCGACTGCATGACATAGCCGACTTGCGCGCGGTAGTACTCCTTGTCGATCACCGTCAGGTCATACCCGTCGACCGTGAGAGTGCCTTCCGTCGGCAGGTAGAACCCCACCAGCAGTTTTGCCAGCGTGGTCTTGCCCGAACCGCTCTGGCCGACGATAGCGACGAGTTCGCCCGACCCCATGCTGAAACTGATATTCTCCAGCACGTAGGGCGTTTCATTGCCACCGTAGCGGAAATAGACGTTGTTCAGCTCGACGTCGCCCTTGAGGTCGGGCAGCAGCACACGGGAAGATATCTCCTCGGGCTTTTGCTCGGGTTCCATTTCCAGGATATCGCCCAGCCGTTCCATGGCCACGCCGGCTTCGTTCAGCCTGTTCCAGAGTGCCACCAGGCCCATCAACGGGCTCATGACGCTGCCCATCAGGGCGTTGAAGGCAATCAGCTGACCGATGGTGAGTTGCTCCGCCAACACCAGGTTTGTGCCCATCCACAGGATGGAGATAGTCACCGTCGCGTTCAGTATCTGGCTGGCCAGTCCGACCAGGATGTTGAAACGCTGGGCGCGGTAACCGACGTCGAGCGCATGGGTGTATTTCTTTTCCCATTTCAGGCGCATCGGCCGCTCGATGCCCATGCCCTTGACAGTCTCCGCGCCACCGATGATCTCCATCAGCATGGACTGGGCATCCGTGGACGCAGTAAATGCGTCGCGCGCATAGGCCTTGAGTTTCGGGGTAACGGCCACCGTCATGACCAGGATCGGTATCACCAGCACCAGCAGCAGCGTGGTCATCTTGACGCTGTAGAGGAAGAGGATGGTGAAATAGATAAACACCATCAATAAGTTAAGTAGCGTGGTAACGGTCGACTCGGTCAGAAACGATCGGATGGTCTGGTTCTCCTGGAAGCGCGCAAGAATATCCCCGGTCTTGCGTTTCGCAAAGAACGGAATCGGCAGCGACAGGGCGTGTTTCAGGAACCCCGACATCATGGAAAAATCCATATTGCGTATCATGAAGTTGGACAGAAACGCGCGCATCAGTGTCGTGAGCTGCGTGAACACATTGGCCAGGATCAGCCCGACGATCAGCAGGTGCAGCAGCGATACGTCTGCATGCACGATCACCTCGTCGAGGATGTGCTGAATGATGATCGGCGGCGCCACGCCCAGTATCTGGATGACGAAGGTGGCGATGAACAGGTAGGCGAGAATCTTCTTGTACGGCTTAAGGTAGCTGACAAAGCGCAGCCACGGCGAACGCGCCGCTGCCAGCTGTACCATATCGGTGCCGGGCGTGAACAACAGGCAGGTTCCCGTCCAGCCTTTTTCGAACTCGGCGACAGTCAGCTTGCGGAACCCGGGCCCCGGATCGGCGACCCAGACATGGTGTTTGGACATGCCGTACACCACAATGTAGTGGTAGCCCTCCCAGTGAACGATGAACGGCATCTCGAAACCCAGCAGTGCCTGGAAGGTGCACTGCACGCCGCGCGTGGTGAACCCCAGCGACTCGCCGACCCGCGCCAGGCTGTCCAGCGTCGCGCCTTCGCGCGTGACGTTGGCGAGTTCACGCAGTTTTCCCAGCGTCATGGGTATTTTGTAGTGCCTGCAGATCATCGCCAGGCAGGCGGCGCCGCAGTCCATCTCCTCGGCCTGTTCCACCAGCCGGAAGCGCTTGATGATCCGCTCGCCGGAGTCCGGCCGCGACCACAGGTCGAGCAACACCGGCCGGTTCCTGCGTTCCGACAGGACTTTCTGCCGTTCCAGGTCCCGCTCGAAGAAGCGGAGGCGTTCTTCCAGCACTTCGCGCAGCTTGGGATTGCGTTCGAGTATGAAGTGAATGGTCTTTTCAGGGATAACCAGCAGTACCACGTCGGTTTCGGCGATGACGGTAGCCGGCTGCTCCTGGCGGAGCAGGCAGCTCTTTTCGCCGAAGGTTTCGCCCTGTTCGAGATTGCCAAGGGGGTACTCGGTCTTGCTTTCGATGTGCACGATGCGCACCCGGCCGGAGCGCAACACGTACAGGCGGCGGTCGTCAGCGCTGCCCTGTTCGAGAATCACCTTGCCGGCGCGGACGCGCTTGATGCCGACGCTGCGGATGTACTCCTCAATCTCGTTCTTGTTGACCTTGCCGCGCAACTTGAACAGCCGCGAAACAAAACCGCCCAGGGAACTGATGGCGACATAGCTGGCGATGAATGTCTGAGCGTCGGGGTTGCCGCCAAGCACTGCGGTGAACCTCTCCCGCGCGAAAAACAGCAACTCGGTCTTCGAGGATGCCCGCACTGAGGACTCGTGGGGATAGTCGCGCACCACGGCCATTTCGCCGAAGACCTCGCCGGCCTTGCGCACGCCCATGCTTATTTCCTTGCCGTGCTCCTCGGTGAAAACGCGCACCGCACCGCTCTTGACCACGTATAGCCCGTCACCGGGATCACCGGCGTTGTACACCGTTTCGCCGAATTCAAAGTGACGCAGTTCGGCGCCTTCTGCCAGCGTTTCCAGCTCACCGGCGGTGAAGGCCGAGAAAATCTCGACAGAGCCGAGGAATTCGGTCGAACAGTGCTCGCTCAAAGCCTGCACCCTCTCCTAGAAGATCTCGATGTTGTGTTCCCGCGCCCGTGCAGCGATCCACTCGTCCTGCAACAGGCGGCGCACTTCTGCAACGGTATCTTCGTTGAGGACGGCAGGCCGCTTGGCGTTCACCGTGAAGATCTCGAAGTAGGATTCGTCGGCCGACGGAAATGGACCAAGCAGCTCGCCTTCAGCGGCATTGAACACTTTGGCTTCGACGTCGCTGCGCAGTGCGCCGCGCAGCACCCTGCCGACGTAGCCGCCTTCCTCGCGGGTGTCGGCCAGGGAATGCTCCCGTGCCAGTTCCTCGAAACTCTCCGGATCGTCCTCCAGAAGGGCCATGATTTCCCGCGCCTTGCCCTCCGAGTCCACCACGATATGACTGATGTCTATGCTGTCGAACTTCGGTGCGTTCAGGTTGAAATATTCGTCCACGGCTTCATCCTTGCCGATCTGCTCGAGCATTTTCTCGTGAAACAGCATCTCGGTGAGATACTGCTCCAGATCATCCAGCGTCATCTTGTTCGCATCGAGGTAGCGGTTCATGTCAACTGCCCGGTGCAGGCCCTTGACCCGGCGCAATTGATCGGCGCGCTCCTGGAGGTCCTCGGTGGTAATGGTGATGCCGGCCTTTTTCGCCGCGTGCACGGTCAGTTTGTCCTTGATGATATCTTCCATGAGACCGTCAAATGCCCCAGTGAACCTGAGCAACTTGACGAAATCCCGGGTGGTAATCACTTCATCGTCGATCTTTACCAGATCAGTCATTTTCTGCCTTGCCTCCCATGCCTGTAACAGCACGTCTGCCTGTTCATGGTTATCATGTCAAAGCCGCATCGGGTCGAAGGCCATATCGATCAGCCGGCGCTTGCGCACCACCACTTCCGCGACGGCGGCCATACCGTAGCGCAACGGGTAGTCGGTATCATCCACGCGGTAATAATCCTTGTTCAGGCTGACGTGCCCCTTGTAAACCACGGCATTCGACTGCGAGCGCTGCGCCGAGGGTGAGATATAGTCCAGCGTGCCGCTGATGAAGCCGTAGCGCTGGTAGGGAAACGCGCTGAACTTCATTTTCACCTCCTGCCCCTCGCGCAGGAAACCACGGTCCTTTTCGTTGATATCGATCTTGAGCACGCTGCGCGCACCCTTGGGCGCAATGCTGACCAGCGGCGTATTGGCCTGGACCTTGTCACCCTTTTGCGTCGATGCCACGTAGGTAACCACCCCCGACACCGGCGCCACGATGCGCAGGTAGTTTTCCGCATCGATGTTTTCAAACGTAATACGCGTGGCCGCTTCAGCCGCGAGACGGGCGCTGCGGTACTTCAACTCGATACGGTACTCCTCCTGCTTGATATCGTTCACCGCCTTCTGGTGTTCTATGCGCAACTCTTCGAGCTTCTGGTCGCTGCTGTCGAACTCGGCTTTCGCCTTGGCGTACTCTTCGCTCAGCTGGAATTCCAGTTCCCCCAGTTTCGCCTCGGCAAGCTTGTAGTCGGTCTGACTGGCCATGTAGGCATCACGGGCCTCATCGACCTTGGTCTTGGCGATGCCGCCGCCGCCCGGGCGCGAGTACAGCCGCTGCAACTTGTCCCATTCGCGTTTCGCGGCAACACGGGCTCTGCCGGCATTCTCCAGCGTGCCGCGCGCTTCTTCCAGCCTGGCCTTCTGCGCCTGCGCCAGCTTCGCCAGACCCTCGGTGACCCGCTTGTCGTGCAGGCGTTCGGCTGTCTCGATCTGTGCCTGCAGGGTCTCCACGTGCCGCTGCATAAGTTCGCGGCGCGCCGGAAAATCCTGATGTTCCTGTTCGACCTGCTTGAGTGCCAGCTCCGCCTCCACGGCGTTCGCCGCCGCCTGTATCGCGTCGCGGGCATTCAAGCGGGCGAGCAGATCGCCTTTCGAGACCGGCGCTCCCTCGGTCACGTAGATATCAACCAGTTCACCGTTAATTGGCGCATACACGCGCCGCACTTCGTCTTCCGGGCCGAGAATCCCCGGGGCCGATACAATCACGTCGGCGCGCCCGATAAATGACCACACCAGGCCCGCCACAACGATCAACAGCATGAGCATGATCGTCGCATTGATCATTCTGGAAGGTTCAGAATACAGAATCTCGATGCCCTCGGCGCTGTGGTCATCGAGGGCGGTGGACAACCGCGTTAGTTTTTCGTCGTTAGCGCTCATAACCCATCCCAGGGAGTCCGTACTGAGTCACCGCGCGCTGCTTGTGATCGCGATCAATTTACTGCGCCATCTACCTGCTCGAGTCCACGGTACCGGGCGCTGTCCCCTCCGTCCGGCCGGACTGCTGGCCGGCCGGCAGAACCGGGATAAGCCGCAGTTTAGCCTGCTTCAGCGACGGTTCCAACACCATGGAGAGTTCCGCCAGCGAGCGGCGCTGCAAAGCAACTTCATCGGCTACCTGTGCGTACAGCTCATCCCATTGCGCCGGGTAGCGGGTATCGAGCAGGCTGTAAAGGTTTTTACCGTAGCTTATGTCCCGCCAGGCTTCACTGAGCAGTTTCGCCAGGCTGCGGAAGCTGGGAGAAACACCGGCTTCGAGGCGTTGCAGGGCTCGGATCCCGCCTTTGTCCCGGTACTTCGCCCAGCTGGCACGCGCCTCTTCGAACGCCTGCTGCGCGCGTGTCAGCGCCTTTTCGCGGTGCGCGTCGAATTCACCCTTCAGGGCCTGGATAAACCAGCTGTCGTGCTGCGGATCAAGGGCACTGTAGAACGCCAGCAGCTGTTCCTCGTAGCCCCGTGTGCCCCGGGCCGCCTGCAACTGTGCGTAGTCGCGGCTGATCCTTGCGTTCCTTTGCAGTTGGCGCTCCGCCGGCTCCGCCCAGCGCGTCGCAGACAGTTCCTGCAGGAGGCTGTTAGCCTGGTCAAAATCCCCCTCCCTCCAGGCCTCGGACGCCTGCCGGTACCTGGCCACTACATCCTCGCCCGGTAACAGGCTCACAGCGACAAGCCCGGCGCGCGCTCGGAACGGCGGCGTCTGGAAATCGGCGGCGGACAGACTTTCGCTGGCCTGCAGCCAGTCGTGCGACTTGATCTGCGCCTCGATGGGGAGATAGCGATTGAGGTCGCTGTTCAGTTTCGCGGTACCCTTGATGTCCGGGTAGCGGTTTTCAAAATCGGCCAGCACCGCAGTCAGCTCCCCGGCTTTACCCGCCTGCAACTTGTCCTCCAGCGTTTCGCGCAGCCGGTCGATAGCGGCAAACTCCAGCGCCTTGTGGCTCTGCAGAACGCGCTGGTGACTGAACGCCCGCGAGCGCAGCTCGACGAACTCAGGGACATCGCGGGCGATGCTGTCAAGCGACCGGTGACGGGCATTGGGGTCGTTTTCCCACCAGGCGAGCAGCGCGTTGACCTTGTCCTCTTCGTCGAACATGGCGATGGGCGCGCCAGGCCCGCCCCGTCCAGCGATAAACTCTTCCATGTCGGTGACCCATTGCATACTGTCGAGCAGCGGTGCGGCCGAGGCGTTGAAGGAACTCCACCGCTTGCCACTGTCCAGCATCTCCCGCGCGGCGGCGAAATCCGCAGTCATTACCAGCTTTGTCCAGGACGGCCCGATTGCCTTCAGCAGCGCCTCGGTAGCCAGGTCGCCGACCTCCCGATCCTTTCGGTGCGTTTCCAGGTAAGCGTTCGCCGCTACCGCGGCCTGCTGGTAGTCGCCCAGTTCCATCAGGTTACTGATGTTGCGCTGCGGCGCAGTGCGCAGATACACAGCGGTCGCACCGCCCACCACTGCGATCAGCAGCAGCCCGGCCGGCCACAGGCGGCGTGGCCGCTTCGGCGTGTCATCCACCAGCGCGCTGCGAACTTCGCGTAACGAGGATCGCACACGGCCAAGCGACGCCAGCCACCCGCGGGCCGGGCCGCTTGCCGCGGCCTCGGCCCGGAACGCCTCGCCCTCGCCCTCGCCCTCGGCCGGTGGCGGCGCGGCATCCGGCTCATTGTCGCCGCCGGCATCGTCAATGCAGAAAATGTCCAGGAAGGAGTTGGCCGAGGTGACGAAGGTCGTCCGGGTGACATCCTCAATACCCTGGATCCTGGTCGCCACGTGAGTGGGATCCAGTCCCTGCTGCGGCGCTTCGGTATCCTCATACACGAGTTCGACGCGATACACGAAACACTCACCGCCAAAGGCGACGACGTCGCCGTTACTGAGCAGGTGGGCGTGTTCCTCGAGGCGGGCGCCCGAGACGTAGGTACCATTGGTGCTGCCCAGATCCTCGATGTACAGACTGTCATTACGCAGGAAGATGTGCGCATGACGCCGGGACAGGTACTTGAGCTGGTCGGGCAGCTGCTCGCTATAACGGGCGAACACCTCGCTCTTCTTATTTACCAGGAACGGAAACTGGTTGATGACAATCGGTTCAAGCGGGCTTTCGGGGTGTTCCGGCTTCAACACCAGCATCGCCGGCGCTGCCCGGCCGCCTTGCGACTCCCGCTTGACGGCCGCACCGAGAATCTCTATCTGGTAGCACAGCCCGGCAAAACAGACTTCGGCTCCGGGCCGCAACCTGACCGGTATTTTGTCTACAGCCTGTCCGTTGACCCTGGTACCGTTCAGGCTGCCGAGATCGGCGAGGTAAACCATGCCATCCTGTTCGAAGATACGCGCATGCCGGCGCGACAGCCTGGTCACGAAGCGTGAGTCGTAACCGGCAAACGGCTCCTCGTGCCTGCCGATGGCGAACAGACTGTCATTAACGATGATCTCGCCCAGCTCGGGCTCGGAGATCGGCTTGAGAATGAGTTGCATCCCGGGCTATGCCTGCGAGTATTGTTTATTAATTGGACGTCTGCCCGACCACTTCTTTCGGCCAGCCCCCTCCCAGTGCCTTGTAGAGTATGATGGTGTCGCTAAGGATCTGCCAGTGGTTGGCCAGCATTTCCTGCTCGGCGGACAGCAGGGTGCGTTCGACCTCGAGTACCTCCAGCTGAGATACCAGCCCTTCCTTCAGCTGTGCATGAATCTGATCGGAAACTGTTGCCAGCTTTTCACGCCGGCTCGCCAGTTCCTGTTTCTGCGCCTCGTGGGCTGACAGGTTGGTGAGCGCGTTCTCCACCTCTTCAAAGGCGTTGAACACGGTACGCCGGTATTCTTCCTCAGCCACCTTGGCCTGGGCGGCGCTGACCTTGATCTGCGCCTGCACATTCGGATCGAACACCGGGAAGGAAAGCAGAGACGACAGGCCCAGCGTGGTCGTCGACATCAGGTCGGCCAGTGAAAACGCCGCCTTTCCGGCCCTACCGGTCAGGCTGATCGAGGGCAGCCGTGCCAGGCTCGCCTGCCCTTCGAGGTCGACGGCGCGCAACACCCGGTATTCCGCGGCAATAATGTCGGGCCGCCGCGTCAGCAGATCCGATGGCAGGCCAGCAGGCACTGGCACCGCCGACACCGAGCTTCGCAGCGCCGCCTTAGGCACCCGGAGAGTGTCCGCGGGCATACCCAGCAGCGTCGCCAGGCTGTTCTCGGTAAGCTTTCTCTGCCGCTGCAGGTCCAGCAGACCGTTCTGCAGGTTGTTGATTTCGGCCTGCTGCTGCAACACCTGGGTCCTGGGTACCAGCCCCTCACCCAGCATGCCCTGGTAGATATCCAGAATCTGTGTGTTGCTGGCGATAGTATGCTGCTGCTGGTCGATCTGCTCATCGAACTGCCGGATCTGGAAATACCCCGTGCCGACCTCCGACACCAGCGTGAGATAGCCGGCACGCCAGTCCGCCTCGGACGCCTTGTACTCGGCTTGCTGTGCATCGACGCCTTTTCGCACTTTCCCCCAGATGTCCAGCTCCCAGCTGGCTTCAGCGCCGGCGCTGTACTTGGTCGACTGCGGGCTGCCGGTTACTTTGGACGTATCCGTGCCTGCACCGGCATTCAACGTCGGCAACAGCCCGGCGCTCGCCTGGTCGATACCGGCCTTGGCCACACCGGTGCGCGCGGCAAGTATGCGAATATCGATGTTACCCGCGATCGCCCGGCGGACCAGTTCGTCCAGATAGGGATCGCCGAAACCGGTCCACCAGTCAGGCTGTATGGTGGACGATGCCGAAACGAGCGGCACAGCCTGGTCGGACCAGCTTTGCTTTGACGCCACATCCGGACGCTTGTAATCGGGCCCGCCGAGACCGGAACAGGCCGCCAAAAAGGAGCAGCCAAGCAACAAGGCAAGGCGCACGCGGCCAAAGCCGTGACGGCCGTTGCCGCACTCACTGACGGCGAATTTCCGCATGCACTGCATGATGTCTCCTCTATCTTGACCGCCCCGACACAGGGGCCCTCGATTGCCACACAAAATCAGCACCAGGTGCTGGAAAGCTTAGTAACGACGCCTGACGGACGCCAGCCCGAAAGGGGCAACAACCCGCTGCTGACAGTGCTTGAGCAGAAGCCGTGCCAGTTTCAGGCGAGTGCAGAGCTATTCAATATTTTTACTTTATTATCAGTCGCCTTTATCGTATATCGAGAAACAACTTGAGATTTTAATGGCGCCGACACCGCTTAACGAGTTGGAATCCGGCAAACACTCCGGGAAACAACGTTGGCTGGGAGTCAACTCGGGCAAGGCACCCGCCAGGGGCCGGCTAACCCAGTTCTGTGGGATCGTCGCGATCCACTGCCGGCCGCCCGGCAGCGCTCACGGAAGGGTTGTACTGGGTACGGGTGGCCTGCACCTCGTCGTTGGCTCGCACGACGATTACCGAGATGTTGTCACGCGCCCCGCCCGCCAGCGCGGCCTCGATGAGCGTATCGCAGGATTGCCCGCAGTCGCCCGCCGCGAGGGCGGCCTTGATAGCCTTGTCATCCACCTCCCGGTAGAGCCCGTCGCTGCACAAAAGAAACATATCCTCCTCGGCGACGGCCAACATTTCCGAATCGAGTTCCAGCTCATCCGCTACGCCGACGGCACGGGTGATGACATTGGCGGCGGGATGCTCCTCGGCCTGTTCGGGCGCAAGCAGACCCAACTTTATCAGTTCTTCGACCTGGCTGTGATCGCGCGTCAACTGCGTGAGTTCGCCACCACGGAAGAGGTAGGCCCGGCTGTCGCCTGCCCACACCACGACGCCATGGCCGCCGAAAACCAGTAGAGCCACTACGGTACTGCCTATAACCTGTTCGCGGCGGTTGCGGGCTTCTTCGTTGAGGTGACGGTTGACGGCCTGTAGGCGCTTGCGCACCTCGCCGACCAGAGCCCCGAGGCTGGCCGGTGGCGGAATACTGGCGAGCGCGGAAACAATGGCGCCGCTGGCGAAATCCCCCGCGGCGTGCCCGCCCATACCGTCGGCCACCATCCACAGGCCCAGCTCCGGAAGGTCAAGTACCGAATCCTCATTGAGCTTGCGCACCGTCCCGACGTCGGTCCGGGATGCCGAGGACCAGTTCAGATGTGCTATGTCGTTGTTCATCCGGCCGCAGCAACCCTCCGATCCGAGCCGGCCCACCAACCCCCGGCATTTACGCCTCGACTTTACCGCAGGCGGACAGGCGTGGGAAGCACCGCCGCGGTTCAATCCCGACCTGCTCAGTCGCAACCGTCGTCGTACACGGACTCTGTCACCAGTTCACCGGTATTCGGGTCTTTGCGGGGTTGGCCGGACTCGTCGGTGACAACCGTGCGGGTAAACATCATGTATTCCAGCCGGTCGAATTGTTCGCCGAACGCCCGGGCAACGTCCTGGTCGGTCATTCCGTCATAGATCATCACCCGACCTTTGGCCTCCGCTTTTTGATCCACTTGAGTCGGATTCAGCAGCCGCGCCATTTGCCATTGCTTGATCGCCGCGGAATCCGCCGCGGCCGCGGCGGCCATGCCGCTACCGACCGTCAGTGCCACCAGCAAAGTTGTCAGTCCACGGCATGTCATGACGCCGTCCTCCACATCGGAACAACGTCAGCGAAGTCGCGCGGTGACCAGTATTCGGGGGGTTCGGGGAGGTCCTCCTGAAAATCAAACGGGATCTCGTTCAGAAGCGTATCTACGATGTCGTGTGTCTCGTGCATGGTGTGTTGCCTCCGGTAGCTGTAGCGTTCTGACGCCTGTGTGCAGACGCTATCGCAGCATCCGTGCCAGCCCTCGGCCGGCACAGCCAACAGGGCCTCATACTATTGATCCGGAAAGCCTTTTCTCCGCAGGCCGCAATTGCTCCGCATTCACCGCACTTGCGCGCGGCTGCGTTTGTCGGATTGCGGCGAACAGGTTTCACACGTCTTTGTTCGGCGGGCCGCAACAGCGTGCGAGTCGTCCACCGGGCCTGCGCTGGTAGCGCGGCCGGACCGCGCTACACTTTCCCTGGCAGGCTTGCAAAATCACCATCAGACAACGAGAGATGCCATGTCGCGTTGGTTCCTGGAAGGCTATCTGGCTGACGGCGAATCCGTTTACCGCGTCCCGTTGAACCGTTTCCCCGCGCTGGTCGGGCGGCAAACGGACCTGGCTGTCGCATTGCAGTCAACTAACGTGTCGCGCCAGCACGCGGAGTTTCTGCAGGCTGGTGGCCAACTGCTGGTGCGCGACCTCGACAGCACCAACGGCACCTTCGTCAACCACCATCAGATCATTTCCAGCCAGGCGTTAAGCGCGGGTGACGTCATCCGCTTCGCCGACGTGGAATTTCGCCTCTGGCAGGAGACCGCACCGGTCTGTCCGCCGGCAACCGCCGACGCGACCCGGACGGCCTTTTTTACCCCGGATGAACAGGTTAATCGTATGCCTATCGGGGCCCGGCAACTGGATCAGCTGCTGCAACAGAAACTGATAAAGCCGTTGTTTCAACCCATCGTTTCGGCGAGCGACGAGTGCATAACCGGCCTTGAATTGCTGGGACGAGGTTGTCACCCGGATCTATCGGAACTGCCGGATCCGCTGTTTTTCCTTGCCGAAGGGCTTGGGCGCTCTGTCGAACTGAGCGAGACACTGCGCGAGGCCGGCGTTCAGGCATGGGCTGCGTCCCCCTTTCGCGACATTCCGTTGTTCGTCAATACGCATCCCCGCGAACTGAAGGACTGTCCGCGGTTGATCGAATCCCTGCAGGCATTGCGCAGCCGGCATGCCGACGCCCCGCTGATACTGGAAATACACGAGCAGGCAGTCACCGACGAGGGCACGCTGAACACGCTGAACAACGCCTTGCAGCGCATGGATATCGGCCTTGCCTACGACGACTTCGGCGCGGGTCAGGCCAGGCTGCTGGAATTGCTCAACACACCCCCGTATGCCGTAAAGTTCGATATCACCCTCATCCGCGATCTGGACAAGCTGCCGCGCAGCCGCCAGGAAATGATAGGCCTGCTGGTCGAGGTGGTGAAGAAAGGCCACACGCGCGCGCTTGCAGAGGGGGTATCCCACAGGGGCGAACTTGCCATCTGTCGCAAGCTCAATTTCGACCTGATTCAGGGCTTCGCCTGCGGCAGGCCGGCCACTCTGGAGCAACTGCAGCAGGTATCCACTCTCCGCTAGATTCAGTCGCCCCCTTGCGCCCGGCTGCCCGCGCGCCGACGGCAGGCGGATAAAACGTGAACCCGTTCACATTTCCAGCGGTCATCCCCATCCTCCGCCGACCCCGTCCAACAGCCTGCCCGCGAGCGACCGATAGACTCTTTTGAACGCCATTCCCGTCGAGGCTGAGTGTCCGGTGAGCAGGTCCTTTCGAAAGCCCTATCGCATTGGTGTCGCATTGGCGACGGCCGCAGCCCTGCTCGTGAGTTTCACCCCGACCGGTCACCGGCTGGAAGGTCTGCTGCCCGACTATACCAGCTACTTCCTGCCGCAAGCCGGCAAGTCGCACTCTGTGAGCGTGGTGGCAATCGATGCGGCGTCGCTGGATGCCTACGGACCCTGGCCCTGGCCACGCGACCAGCTCGCCGGTGTGATCAAGCGTTTGACCCGATTCGGCCCGAAAGTCGTGGGAGTGATGTTGCCGTTGACGGAGACCGAGACCCCGCGCGGCCTCGACGCCTTGAAGGACCAGCTGGACAGCCTCGACCAACCCCTGCGCAGCCGCGCGGCATCCTGGCTGAAGCAACTCGACACCGACGCACAACTGGCAAAAACGCTGCGTGACGGCGGCAAGCTGGTACTTGCCGCGCCATACAGCCCCGGCACGTCACCAGCCGCGGTCACGCAACAACTGCAACCATTCGCCCTCCCCAACGATGCACCCAACGCAGCGTGGCACATCACGGCCTGGCGGTGGCTCGCATCGGGGCGCACCTGGGACGGGTATGACGTCAAGCCACCGGCAACGGTGTTCAGCAACAACGTATTCGGCGTCGGCCTCGTCAGCGCCGCCGGCAACGGCCAGCATGTCAACCACACCGCGCTTGTCGTTAACGACGACGGGCGTTTCCTGCCGGCCTTCGAGCTGGTGATGTTGGCTGCCGCCCGTAACCGTGACCCGCTCGCATTCCGCGTAGACCCACGAATGGCTGTGCTCAGCGGGGTGAACGCGCAGCTCGGCAGCGTGGGTTTCGGCTACTATCCGCAGCCGGCTGCCACCCCGCCCGTCCATTCTGTGAAAGACATCATGTCCAGCGATCCGCAGGCCCGTGCCCTGCACGGCAAGACGGTCCTGCTTGGCCTGTCGGCTCCCGGCCCAACACCTGAGCTCACCGGTCCGGCCGGGCACACCTACACGCCGCTGACCTGGTCAGCGCACGTGCTTGGCAGCATGCTGGAAGGTAATGCCTTTGTAATGCCGGACTGGTTTTTCGCCGCACAACGGGGACTGCTGGTGTCGCTGGCGCTGTACCTGTTGTTATTGCCGGCGAACTGGCTTGGCAGGCGCGGCATGCTTGCCTCCGGCCTTCTCGCGCTTGTCCTGCTGAACACGGGCGTGCTGGCATTGATCGTCAGCAACCTCTGGCTGCCGGTCGTGGGGCCGGCGCTGTTCCTGGCCACGACCCAACTGCTGTTGTCACTGGCGCATCGCAGACACAGGGTGCTCGAAGGCGCGCGCCAAGGGACCGTCCAGGCACTTATGGCGCTGGGTCGCAACCTGCAGTCACAGGGACAACTGGACCTGGCGATGGAGCAGTTCAGCCGCTGTCTGCCGGACCCCGCCGTATTCGAGCCACTCTATGAACTGGGACTGGAATACGAACGCCGCCGCCAGGTCGCCAAGGCCGGCAGCATCTATGCTCAGCTGGAGCAATGCGCGCACAAGTTTCGCGACTGCGCCCAGCGCCGTGAGCGTCTGGTCGCGCTCTCCGAGCGTTTCCCCTCCCCCGGCCCGGCGAACGCAACCAAGACACTGGTGCTGGACGCGCCGGTGATCGAATTACCGGTACTGGGACGCTACCGGCTGGAACGCGAACTGGGCCGCGGCGCCATGGGCACCGTGTACCTCGCCAGCGACCCCACCATCGGTCGCAAACTCGCCGTGAAAACACTGCCTGTCATGGAAACGTACCAGGGCGCTGAGCAGGCCGAAGTTGCCGCGCGCTTTTTCAAGGAGGCCGAAGCTGTAGGCCGCCTCGACCACCCAAATATCGTCTCGATCCACGACGCGGGGAAGGAACACGACCTCGCCTACATCGCCATGGACTACGTGGCCGGGCAAAGTCTCGACGCCTGGACGGGCAAATCCGAGCTGCTGCCGGTGTGGGAAGTACTGGAGATCGCGGCGCAGGTCGCCGATGCGCTGGCCTACGCCCACAGCCGCAAGGTGGTCCACCGCGATGTTAAACCCGCGAATATCATTTACGACCGCGACAGCGGCATCGCCAAGATTACCGACTTCGGTGTCGCGCGCATTCTCGATGCCAGCCGCACACGCTCCGGCACCGTGCTCGGCACGCCCTGCTATATGTCACCCGAACAAGTGGCCGGGAAGAAGACCGACGGCCGATCGGACCTGTTCTCGCTTGGCATTACGCTCTACCAGTTACTGACGGGCAGCCTGCCGTTCGAGGGCGATTCTATCGCCACCCTGATGTACCGGATAGCCAACGAGAAGACCCCTTCGATTCGCAAGTTCCGCCGCGGCCTGCCGATCTGCGTAGCCCGGCTGATGGCCAAAGCACTGCAGAAGGAACCCGGGCGGCGCTTTGCCGGCGGTGAGGCCATGGCGACGGCCATCCTCAATTGCCGCGCACAATTTAAAGGCGGCCGACGCAAGACGGCCTGATACAAACCCAGTGGAGACCCACAGCGATGTTTAAATTACTGGAAATGATCGATGGCAACGTGATCAGGGAACACCCCCTGACCGGCGAGGTGTTTTGCATCGGCAGAAACCCCGGCAACGATCTGCAGCCTGACGAACCCAGCGTCAGCGGCAGCCACGCGACCATCAGGTTGCTACCCAGCGACTATCTGGAGGGCACCGAGGACGTCATCGTCGAAGACCACGGCAGTACCAATGGTACGCTCGTCAATGGCAAGCGCATCAAGCAACAACGCCTCAGACACGGCGACCTGCTGGCCATGGGTGCGTTACGCTTCAAACTGGTCGACGAACAGGCCCTGGCCCTGGGCGGTACGCGCATACTGCTGGAAGACGATCAAGCCTGAACCACTTTAACGTCCCTGAGCAGCCGCGCTAAGCCGGTCGACGTGCGGTCGGCGATACGTCATTTGCCGATCGGTTGCCGGATGTCGTCTATCCAGTCGAAAAGCGCCGTTCCTGAAACGTTGAACCCCGCTGATACGTAGATACCAGTCGGCCACTTCCGGTCATTCGCAACGTTGCCGGTAGGAAGCGCGGGGTGAGCGGACGAAGCCCGTTGGCTGGGCGCTCCTCTCATTAGCGCTTTCAAAAAATGGTAAGTACCACTCTGGGATCTGCCATGATTAATCCCGGAGGGAGGGTGGAAACGTAGTGAACATGATCTGCGTTGTGGATGCGGTTCAGGCCAACAGCCGCTGTTCACCGTTATGCAGCGGCAGATAGTTTATACAAGTTTACACCCTCCATTTGACCAATATATTCATAGTTATTGTTACGGAACTCGGTATCCATATTCGACCACGCAAAATCCAGTAAGTATATTGTTCTGGGACTCTTATCAAGGGAGAGGGCAATATTTGCTATCGCCTTTTTGCAGACATCCCTATTGAAAGCTACGGCAAAGAACAATACGCAAGAGCCTTTCTCAGGCACATACGTCGCGGCATCCCGCTCTAACACAACGAAATTAGAGACTTTGTTTCTATTCGAGTAGCTCGCAATATTGTCCTTACATACACTGACAAGCTTTCGTGAAAGTTCTATACCAATAATATTCTTAAAGTCCGCTTCCGCCGCTATTATCATTGCCCGACCTGCACCGCAGCCATAGTCGACAAAGCCTGATGCGCCAAAGCCACCCATATGCTTATTCAGCGCTTTCAGCGCGGCCATTACGGCGTAGGGCGGCGAAGGATTGTGTTCCTTGGCCTGCCCCTGTGCCTGAGGATCTATGGCCGCAATCTTCACCTGCTTACCATCTTCGATTGAGGGCTTGGCAAAACGGGGGCGGCCATCTATGTGTGAAAACTCCGTTGGAGATATAATCACAACTTCCAGCCAAGGAGCAGCCGATGAGTGGATTCATTGACGGTGAAGATCGCCACCAAGCTACCCTGTTTCCTGAACGCCTTGATGACTATATCGCTGAAGACAGTGCGGTGCGCGTGATCGATGCATTCATCGATGACCTGGATCTTTCCGGTCTGGGATTCAAGATCGAACCCAATGACACCGGCCGACCCGCCTACCACCCTTCGACCTTGTTGACGATTTACGTCTACGGCTATCTCAACCGTGTTCAGTCGTCGCGCCGCCTGGAACGTGAAGCCCGGCGCAATATGGAACTGATGTGACTCACGGGTCGGCTGGCACCGGATTACAAGACCATCGCGGATTTCCGACGCAACAATGGCGGGGCGATTCGCCTGGTGTGTCGCGAGTTTTTGATGTTGTGCCGCAAGCTCAACCTGTTTACCGAGGCCTTTGTCGCCATCGACGGCCGCAAGTTCAAAGCGGTCAACAACCGGGATCGCAACTTCACGAAGGCCAAGATGAAGCGTCGGCTGCAACAGATCGATGAGAGCATCGAGCGGTATCTGGGTCAAATCGCGAGCGCGGACCGTCAGGAAGCCGCGATTGCCGAGCCGAAGACCTAACGCCTGAAGAACAAGATCAAAGCCTTGAAGCAGGAGATGGCGCGGCTAAAAAAGCTCGAGGTCCGGATGCTGGCGGCACCGGATGAGCAGATCTCGCTGACCGATCCGGATGCGCGCTCGATGGCCACGAGCGGTCGTGGTACGGGAATGGTGGGATATAACGTACAAACCGCTGCCGACACACGACATCACCTGATTGTGGCCCACGAGGTGATGAACGCAGGGCATGACCGTACCCAATTATCGAACATGTCACGACAAACCAAAGAGGCGATCGGGACCGATGCGCTTGATGTGGTTGCGGACCGCGGCTATTTCAAGGGCGAGGAAATCCTTGCCTGTGATGCCGCGGGGATCACGTCCTACCTGCCAAGACTCCAGACGTCGGGCAATATAGCGAAGGGCTGCTTCGGCAAGCGGGATTTGCTCTATATCGCTAAAGACGACGAGTACCGGTGTCCAGCCGTTGAGCGTTTGATCTGGCGCATGACATCGGAAAAGAATGAATTGGTGATACATAGCTACTGGAGTTCCAGCTGCCAGGCATGTGCCCTGAAATCCCAATGCACGACAGGCAAGACGTGTCACGCGCTGGGAGCATGAGGCGC